>NZ_RZQP01000028.1:0-39823 GCF_003998165.1 Mesorhizobium sp. M7A.F.Ca.US.007.01.2.1
CGGACCGGATGTGGTGAAGACCGTGACCAACGAAACGGTGACCGCCGAGAGTCTCGGCGGCGCCTCCGTCCACACGACGAAATCCTCGATCGCCGACGGCGCCTATGACAATGACGTCGAGGCGCTGCTGCAGATGCGCCGGCTGGTCGACCTGCTGCCGGCTTCCAACACATCGGAGCTTCCCGAGATCGAATGCTACCAGTCGGTCACCGACCATGATTTGTCGCTCGACCGGCTGATTCCCGACAACGCCAACAAGCCCTACGACATCAAGGAGCTGATCCTGAAGGTCGCCGACGAAGGCGACTTCTTCGAGATCCAGCAGAATTTCGCCAAGAACATCGTCACCGGCTTCGGGCGCGTCGAGGGCCGCACGGTCGGCTTCGTCGCCAACCAGCCAATGGTGCTGGCCGGCGTGCTCGATTCGGACGCCAGCCGCAAGGCGGCGCGCTTCGTGCGCTTCTGCGACTGTTTTTCGATTCCGATCGTCACCTTCGTCGATGTCCCCGGCTTCCTGCCCGGTACAGCGCAGGAATATGGCGGGCTGATCAAGCATGGCGCGAAACTGCTGTTCGCCTATGCCGAGGCCACCGTGCCGAAGATCACAGTCATCACCAGAAAAGCCTATGGCGGCGCCTATGACGTGATGGCCTCAAAACACCTGCGCGGCGACATGAACTATGCCTGGCCAACGGCACAGATCGCGGTGATGGGTGCGAGGGGCGCGGTCGAGATCATCTACCGCAAGGACATCGGTGATGCCGAAAAGATCGCAGCCCATACAAAGGCATACGAGGATCGCTTCCTGTCGCCCTTCGTCGCCGCCGAACGCGGTTATGTCGACGAGGTGATCATGCCGCACTCGACCCGCCGCCGTATTGCGCGGGCGCTCCGCATGCTGCGCAACAAGGACATGCAGAACCCCTGGAAGAAGCACGACAACATCCCGCTGTGAGACGCCGGCAACTCACTCCTCTTCCGCCGCCCCGAACCCCGCTCCCATGGTGGCGCGGACAGGGCTGCCCCACGGTGTCGCGTGATTGTCGATGCGCATCTGGAAGATGAAATAGGTCGGCGAGCAGAAGCCGATGCCTCTGACCTTGCCGATGCCCGGCGTGTCCGGCGGCAGCGATTGGCACATATAGTCCTCGCGGCAGAAATGATCGGCCGAACAGGCCGGCCGGTTGCCGCGATTGACGGCGCCGCCAAGGCATTGGTCGAAATTGTTGGTGGCCACGCAGATGTCGAATTTCTTGCCGCCGACCAGCCCGCAAATCTCGTTCGGCATCGGCTTGCCAGCTTTGAAGGCCGCGAAGGCACGGTCCTTGTCGTCGCAGCCGCGATAGGCGATGCCGCCCGGCACGCCGATCTTCGGCGGACGGCAGGTGTAGGCGGTGCGCGACGCGGCAGGCGCGAAGGCCGCGAACTGGCCCGATTTGCTGTAGCGGTCGTTGAAAGGCTGCGCCGCATTGCTGGCGATCGAGCCGGTCAGGCAGGGATGGCCGGAAAACAGTTTTTCGCTGTCCTTGGGCAGCAGGCATTGCGCCAGTTTCGTGTGCACGCCCGAAGCGGTGGCCAGCGGCGTGCAGACGGTGCCGCCGCCGCATTTCCAGGTCGCACCGAAGCGGTCCGCATCTTCCGGCATCAGGCACGGCATGGCCATCTCGGCCGGCGCGTAGTCGACCGCGGCGTCCGTCCAGGCTGCCGGCGGCGCAAAGGAGAGCGGACGGAAGCGGTTTGGCTCCCTGCCCTCAGCTGTAGCGCGCAGCCAGGCCTGGCGGCGCGGGATCTCGGCATGAAGATGCGGCGAGATGTCGACCTCGATGCGGTTGAGCGGCGATGTCGTCTTGTCGTCAAGGCCGATGAAATGGAAGCCGGCAGTGGAACCGGCCTGATGGCAACCTTGGCAGGCGCCATTGTCCAGCCGCTCGACCAGCGCTTCCGGCGTGCGCACCAGTTTTAGCGTGGAATAATCGAGCGATGCGAATTCCTTGGGCTGGAACAATTGCGTAAACGGATGATTGGCCTGCCGCGCGCTGCCGAAGGTCGACCATGAGATGATCTTTCTGGCCAGGAACTCGTCGGGAATCTCATAGACGCCTTCGTCAACCGCCGGCAAATTGGCGCCGACATAGACGGCGAGCCGTGCCTTCAGCGCCGCATCCTGCGAAAGCCGTGCGGTGTCGGGCGTGTTCTCCAGCGGTTTTTCGCTGATATCGGCGCCATCGATGCCGAATATCCGCATGAGATAGGCGGCCTGGCCACCGAACTCGGTTTCCTGGCCGGAGGGGAAGCGCACCACCTGTACGTTGAGCTCCAGCTGCTTGAAGGTGAGCCCAGCTCTCTCCAGCGGCCCGCCGGTCAGCCAGCCGGCATCGACGCTCTCGTCAAGCTGGGGTGTCCAGCGTCCGGCAACACCGACGCAGCCGCCATCGGCGTCGGGGGTGGCGCTGTAGACCGCATTGAAATTGAATGGCAGGCGCGACGCCAGCAGCTTGCCGTTTTTGCGAAAGCTGTAGGCCAGGCGGTAGATGAAGCGCACCTCGCCGCAGCTCCTGTCGCCTTGCAGCACCGCGAAGTCGCGACGATCGAGCCGGTTGACGACGCCGACCAGCCGGAAGCGCGCGGCGTCGGTCTTCAGCCAGCGCATGTCCATGATGCGGCCGACATTGCCGTCGGTGACTTCGTAGAGCGTCCGGCCGCCGGCTTTCATATCGGCACGCAGTGCCGCAACATCTGAGGCAACCGTTTCGACGATGGCATGATAGGCCGGCGCCTCGTCGTAAAGCGTCTTCAGACCGTCCTCGCCGTCGACCCCCAAAACATCGGCGAAACCGAAACCCCTGGCATCGAGTGCGGCGAGCACCGCCGGATCGTCGACGATCGTCACAGGACCTTCGGCGCGCGCCGTCGGCGCCATGAAGACAGCGATGAGGGTGGCAAGCAACAGAACGAGCGCGCGGCTCATTGGGCAGCCGTGCGCGCGTCGAAGAGTTCGCGCAACACCGGCACCAGTGCCAACGGCAGGTCCTCGGCGATCAGACCGGGTCCGAACCGGCTGCCGGCCTCAGCATGCAACCACACCGCCGCGCAGGTGCCCTCGAAGGGCCGCATGCCTTGCGCCAGCAAACCGGCAATGATGCCCGACAGCACGTCGCCTGACCCGGCTGTGGCCAGCCACGGTGCACCGCTGGAGTTGATCGCCGCTTTGCCATCGGGTGCTGCTATGACCGTGTCGGCGCCCTTGTAGACGATGACGGCGTTGGCCCGCGTGGCGGCCGTTCGCGCCTTGTCCAATTTCGACATGGTTTTGTCCCCGGCGATATCAGGGAACAGGCGGCCGAATTCGCCCTCATGCGGCGTAACTATCAAGGCAGGCGCATTCGGCTGACGGGCAGCTTCGAACAGCGCCTGAGGCTGATGGGCCAGCGACGTGATGGCGTCGGCATCAAGAACCATCGCACTGGCGTGGTTCGCGGTCGCCTCGTCGCGTGCTTCCTCCTCCAAAGCCTTGATCAGCTGCAGGGCGAAATCGCCGACCTTGGGCTTTGGCCCAAGCCCCGGTCCGAACACCAGCGCCCCGGGATGGCGCACCGTTAGAAATTCCTGCACCTCCTCGAGCGAGCCCGCCTCGCGCAGCATGATCGAGGTCAGGTGAATCGCGTTCACCTGCATGGCGTTGCCAGGCGACAGCACGGTGACCGCCCCTGCCCCGCTTCTGGCGGCGGCCAGCGCCGACAGCCGCGCCGCGCCCGTAGCACTGGGACCGCCGGAAAAGACGCCGACATGGCCGCGCTTGTATTTGTGCGCATCCACCGTCGGCACCGGAAATTCCTGCAACCACAGGTCCGGCACATTCTCGAAGGTCGAGACGGCGAGCTGGGCGATAATGCCGTCGCCGATGCCGATATCGGCGAGCACGATCTCACCGCATTGCCCGCGCCCCGGCAGCAGCAGGTGGCCAGGCTTTTTCCGCGCGAAGGTGATGGTGACCTCGGCACGAAACGCCCTGCCCAATATGTCACCGCTCCTTCCAGAGACGCCGGACGGCAGGTCGACCGCGACCACGGGCAGGCTCAGGGCTGTCACTGTATCGATGGCTTTCGCGGCGTCGCCGGACAGCGGCTTCGACAGCCCCGCCCCATAGAGCGCGTCGATCACGATCGAGCCAGGCTTGGCGTCAAAGTCAGACAGCGGCCGGGGCTTGATCGGGCATTCCGCGGCGGCGAGCGCCGCATCGCTTTTCGGCCTCGGCGCGCCGGATGCCCAGACCGATGTGCCGACGCCGCTGCCGGCCAGGATGCGGGCAACGACATAGCCATCGCCGCCATTGTTGCCGGGCCCGCACAGCACATGGATGTGCTTTGCCGAGGGGTAGCGCTTGAGAACCTCGGCCGCGACCGCTCCACCAGCGCGCCGCATCAGGCCGATGCCGTCGGCTGGGCCGGCGGCAATCGTCAGCCGATCGGCCTCGCTCATTTCGGCCGGGGAAAGAAGTTCGTTGCTCATGGATTGCCGATCCGCATGCGATCAAGCATTGTCCGATTTCGATCCTAAGCAAACAAGGGGGAGTTGCCGAGATCTGCAGCCATAACGTTGGCACGAAAGCATCGCGGGCAGAAAATTGCCTGGGGGATAGGCAATATGCCCGATTTTTGTGCGGACGTGGGTGCTGGCGCTGTGTAGGCTCTGGCAGTCCATGCCGCTTCCGGTGCAGCGAATGACGCGAATTTGCATCCCGGTGCGGCGCGGCTTTGAAATCTTATGAGACCGCTTAGAATCCGCTGAATTGGCACAGTTCGTGCTTGATGGAGGCGCAAGCGGGGGGTCACAACCCGTTTTTTTGGCAGTGGAGGCCACTTTTTACATGAAAAAGATCGAAGCGATCATCAAGCCATTCAAGCTCGACGAAGTGAAGGAAGCGCTTCAGGAGGCCGGACTGCAAGGCATCACCGTAACCGAAGCAAAAGGCTTCGGTCGTCAGAAGGGCCACACCGAACTCTACCGCGGCGCCGAATATGTCGTCGACTTCCTGCCCAAGGTGAAGATCGAGGTCGTGCTTGGCGACGACGCGGTCGAAGGTGCGATCGAGGCCATCCGCAAGGCGGCCCAGACCGGTCGTATCGGCGACGGCAAGATCTTCGTTTCCAATATCGAGGAAGTCGTGCGTATACGCACCGGCGAAACGGGCATGGACGCGGTCTGACCGACCGCGCCATCCTCCCGAAAAAACGTCATCATCAAAAAAAGTCATCACACAGGGATACATGACATGACGACAGCCAAAGACATCATGAAGCAGATCAAGGACAACGACGTGAAATTCGTCGACCTGCGCTTCACGGACCCGAAGGGCAAGCTGCAGCACGTGACGATGGATGTCATCGAGGTCGAGGAAGACATGTTCGCCGATGGCGTGATGTTCGACGGCTCGTCGATTGCCGGCTGGAAGGCCATCAACGAGTCCGACATGGTGCTGATGCCCGATCCGGAAACGGTCCACATGGACCCGTTTTTCGCGCAGTCGACCATGGTCATCCTGTGCGACATCCTCGATCCGGTTTCGGGTGAATCCTACAACCGCGATCCGCGCGGTACGGCCAAGAAGGCCGAGGCCTACATGAAGGCCGAAGGCATCGGCGACACCATCTTTGTCGGCCCGGAAGCCGAGTTCTTCGTGTTCGACGATGTGAAGTACAAGGCGGATCCCTACAACACCGGATTCAAGCTCGACTCCACGGAACTGCCGTCGAACGACGACACCGATTATGAGACCGGCAATCTCGGCCACCGTCCGCGCATCAAGGGCGGCTACTTCCCGGTGCCGCCGATCGACAGCGCGCAGGACATGCGCTCGGAAATGCTGACCGTGCTCGCCGAGATGGGCGTGCGCGTCGAAAAGCATCACCATGAGGTGGCGGCGGCTCAGCACGAACTCGGCATCAAGTTCGACGCGCTGGTGCGCAACGCCGACAAGATGCTGATCTACAAGTATGTCGTCCACCAGGTCGCCAACGCCTACGGCAAGACGGCAACCTTCATGCCGAAGCCGATCTTCGGCGACAACGGCTCGGGCATGCACGTCCACATGTCGATCTGGAAGAACGGCAAGCCGACCTTCGCCGGCAATGAATACGCCGGTCTGTCGGAAAGCTGCCTGTTCTTCATCGGCGGCGTCATCAAGCATGCCAAGGCGATCAACGCCTTCACCAACCCGCTGACCAATTCCTACAAGCGCCTGGTGCCGGGTTACGAAGCGCCGGTTCTGCTCGCCTATTCGGCGCGCAACCGCTCGGCTTCCTGCCGTATCCCGTTCGGCTCGTCGCCGAAGGCCAAGCGCGTCGAGGTCCGCTTCCCAGATCCGGGCGCGAACCCCTACCTCGCCTTCTCAGCGCTGCTGATGGCCGGCCTCGACGGCATCAAGAACAAGATCCATCCCGGCCAGCCGATGGACAAGGATCTCTACGACCTGCCGCCGAAGGAGCTGAAGAAGATCCCGACCGTCTGCGGCTCGCTGCGTGAAGCCCTGCAGAGCCTCGACAAGGACCGCGGCTTCCTGAAAGCCGGCGGCGTCTTCGACGACGACCAGATCGACAGCTACATCGAGCTGAAGATGGCCGAAGTGATGCGCTTCGAAATGACCCCGCATCCGGTCGAGTACGACATGTACTACTCCGTCTGAGATTCAATCTCGGTCCAAGATTAGCTATAATGCTCAAGCCCTTGAAAGACGTCCCTCTTTCAAGGGCTTTTTGCTGCGCTCCATAGGAATTGCCAGCCGACCGGCATGCCTCGCCTGCACGGCAGCCGCGCATGGACAGCCGTATCCGCCTTTCGTCTTCGACGATCATAGGATGCCCGGATTCTTGGACCTACGGTCCATCGGAGCGGCCGGCTTGAGCGCGTCGCTTCAATCACAACTCGGCGGTGTTCAGTAAATGATCAAGGGAGGCGGTTCGGCCGCCAACGTCGGAGCCAGGAGCGAGCGGAGCACTGTCTCAGGCTACAGTGACCGCTCGTCCGGCGCCCACGCCAATGCCGCCGTTCAAGAAAACCCCGCCCGTCCGAACAGCATTGCGTGACGTAACCCCAAGACCCGCGAATACGCATGCCGTAGCGTGATCTGTCAACGCCGCCAGCCGGGTGGCGAATGACCGATTCCGTTGTATGAACAGATGCTTATGGAAGATCCATCGCCCCGGACAAGGGCTGGAAAGGCGGTTTTCCGGGCTTTCTGGCGAGTGATCGCCGCAGACCCGCACGGCTGCGGCCGGAACTCACGGGCGATTAGCGACCGCCGGAACTGCCTGACTTTTTCTGGGTATGTTTTACCGGGAATGCAGTCAGCCGGGTAACGGCCAAAAAAGAACCCCGGCGCGAAACGCCGGGGTCCTCTTGTCATACAGTCCGAAACACTTAAGCGGCGGCTGAAACCTGGGCGCTTGCCGGAACCGAGGCGATCGTCTTCAGGATTTGCGAGGCGATCTGGTAGGGGTCGCCCTGCGAGTTCGGACGGCGGTCTTCGAGATAACCCTTATAGTCGCTCTTGATGAAGGAATGCGGCACGCGGATCGAGGCGCCACGGTCGGCAATGCCATAGCTGAACCGGTTCCACGGCGCGGTCTCGTGCTTGCCGGTCAAACGCTTGTCGTTGTCCGGGCCGTAGACGGCGATGTGATCCATCAGGTTCTTGTCGAAGGCCGCCATCAGCGCTTCGAAATAGGCTTTGCCGCCGACTTCGCGCATATAGGCGGTCGAGAAGTTGGCGTGCATGCCAGAGCCGTTCCAGTCGGTGTCTCCGAGCGGCTTGCAGTGGTATTCGATGTCGATGCCGTATTTCTCGGTCAGGCGCTGCAGGAGGTAGCGGGCCATCCACATCTGGTCGGCGGCCTTCTTGGAGCCCTTGCCGAAAATCTGGAATTCCCATTGGCCTTTGGCCACTTCGGCGTTGATGCCTTCGTGGTTGATGCCGGCGGCGAGGCAGAGGTCGAGATGCTCCTCGACGATCTGACGCGCGACGGAGCCGACATTGGAATAGCCGACGCCGGTGTAGTACGGGCCCTGGGGTGCGGGATAGCCGCTCTCGGGGAAGCCGAGCGGGCGACCGTCCTTGTAGAAGAAATATTCCTGCTCGAAGCCGAACCAGGCGCCCTCGTCATCGAGGATGGTGGCGCGCTTGTTTGAGGCATGCGGCGTGACACCATCGGGCATCATGACTTCGCACATGACCAGCACGCCGTTGGTGCGGGCGGGATCCGGATAGACCGCAACCGGCTTCAGCACGCAATCGGAGCTGTGCCCTTCCGCCTGCTGGGTCGAGGAACCATCGAAGCCCCACAGCGGCAGCTGCTCGAGTTCAGGGAATTCGGCGAATTCCTTGATCTGCGTCTTGCCGCGAAGGTTGGGGACCGGGGTATATCCATCGAGCCAGATATACTCGAGCTTGTATTTCGTCATTCTAGCCTCTCGTTGCTTGATCACCGAACACTGAACGGCGTCGACATGCGTCTGCCGTCAGCAGCTGGCCTGCCGCACACTTAAAATGCAATTCGTGTGCCATTCTTGGTCCGGAGGGTGCGACAAAATTGACGCGGCATCCACCGGAAGTCGGTGAGCCGCCTAAGCAATGCGCCCGGATCCATCACGGTCCTTATTTGCACAAATAGTGTGCAAATGCTGATCTTTTCATAGGCATATTGCCTAACTTGATTGCAGACCTTATCTTCGGGCCAAGTTGAATCGAAAAGGTTCGGCGGAAGAAAGGAACCCGGCAATGGAAGTCATTTCCACACGACCGTCGGCCAAAATTTTGATGTTCCCGGCGGCAGCACGCCTCTCTGCCTCAAATTTGAGCGGAAAGGCTAAGTTTGCGGCAGAGCTTGCCTCGCTGCGTGGTGCCCGCGCGGATTTCGGCGACGGCTGGTACCATGAGGCAGCCATCGAGGAAGAGGCCCGGGGCCGCAAGAGCTGACACAAAGGGCAGCAGCCCTCGCCAACGAATTGGCCTGAAAAGAAAAAGCCCGGCGCGATCGTTCGCGCCGGGCTTTCTTTTGAACGCTGGGGCTGCCTACTCCTTGGCGTGCAGGTCGGTGCCGAGCGTATCCTTGACGAAGATCATGCCGATGACCAGCGTTATAGCCGCGATCACCACCGGGTACCAAAGGCCATAGTAGATGTCGCCTTTGTAGGCGCTGAGCGCGAACACGGTTGCCGGCAGCAGTCCACCGAACCAGCCATTGCCGATGTGATAGGGCAGCGACATGCCGGTGTAGCGAATGCGGGTCGGGAACATCTCGACCAGGATCGCCGCGATCGGCCCGTAGACCATGGTCACGAACAGCACCAGGATGAACAGGATGCCGATCGTCATTGGCCAGTTCACTGCTGCAGGATCGGCGAACATGGCGAACGCGCCGCCGCCTGGAATGTTGTAGACGGTGACTTCGGGTGCGCCCGCTGCCTCATCGGTGGTCAGCAGCTTGTCCTTGACCGCCTGGTCGATCGGCACCGTCGCCTTTTCACCGGCACGGATGGCAGCGGCGTCCAGCTTCAGTTCCGGGTTGGCGGCAACAAACGCATCGAGCTTCTGGTCCGCAACCTTGGCTGCCGCGCGCTTCAGCGGATAGCCGCCGTCCTGCAGCGACATATTGACGGCCTTGATGAAGGCCGCTTCCTTGGCCTTGGCCTGATCACCGGCGGCGATGGCGTCATAGGACTCGACCGTCTCGTTGCCGATTTTGACAGATGCGGGTGTGCCGGCGGCAGCCGTCGACACCACGTCATAGGGAACCGAGTTCTTGGTCAGGAACGAAGTCGCGATATCGCAGGATGTCGTGAACTTCGCCGTGCCAACCGGATTGAACTGGAACTTGCAGTCGCCCGGCGCCGCGGTCACCGTCGCCCTGGTGTTCTGCTGCGCCGTGGCGAGTGCCGGATTGGCAGCCCATGTCAGTGCCTTGAACAGCGGGAAGGTGCAGACAATCGCCAGCGCAAGGCCCGCCATGATGATCGGCTTGCGGCCGATCTTGTCGGAGAGCCAGCCGAAGACGACGAAGAAGATCGAACCGACCGCCAGGGCGACCGCGATCATGATGTTGACCGACTGCGCGTCGACCTTGAGCACGTTGGTCAAGAAGAACAGCGCGTAGAACTGGCCATTGTACCAGACCACGGCCTGACCGGCGGTGAGGCCGAGCAGCGCCAGCAGTGCAATCTTGGCGTTCTTCCATTGGCCGAAGGCTTCCGTCAGCGGCGCCTTGGAGCCCTTGCCCTCATCCTTCATGCGCTGGAAGGTCGGGGATTCGGAAAGCGAAAGCCGGATCCAGATCGAGATGCCGAGCAGCAGGAAAGACACGATGAACGGAATACGCCAGCCCCAGGCAGCATAGTTTTCCTTGCTCAATGAAGCCTGTACGATCAGGATCACAACCAGCGACAGGAACAGGCCGAGCGTCGCGGTGGTCTGGATCCACGAGGTGTAGTAGCCGCGCCGGTTGTCCGGCGCATGTTCGGCGACGTAAGTGGCCGCGCCGCCATATTCGCCACCCAGAGCCAGGCCCTGCAGCATGCGCAGGATGATCAGGATCACGGGAGCGGCGATGCCCAAAGTGGCATAGCCGGGCAGCAAGCCGACCAGGAAGGTCGACAGGCCCATGATCGTCATGGTGACAAGAAAAGTATATTTACGGCCGACAAGGTCACCGATGCGGCCGAACAGCAGTGCGCCGAACGGGCGCACAAGGAAGCCTGCGGCGAAAGCCAACAGCGCGAAAATGTTGCGGGTCGCTTCCGGAATGGCTGGGCTGAAAAAGGTCGAACCGATGAACACCGCCAGCGAGCCATAGAGATAGAAATCATACCATTCGAAAACGGTGCCGAGCGAGGAAGCGAAGATGACTTTCTTCTCTTCCCGCGTCATGCCGCGGCTTGTTCCGCCGGCGGTCGATGCTATTGCCATTGCGTTATCCTCCCGTGAGACCCGTTCTCAATGCTGCGCGACACTGTCCGCGTTCTCCTCCGAGCACGGACTCAACGACAGCCATTCGGGAAAAATGACAGAAAGCGCCCGCCAAAGGCAGCGCGTCTTTGGGATTATGACTTTGGTATTAGGTGCGCTGCGGGATGAAACCGGGCGAGTTGGTAAACCCCTAGCCCTTGAGCGCTTGCAGCAGGCCGGCGGCAGCCATCATGTCGCGCTTGCGAGCCGCGCGGCGGGCAACAGCCTCCGCATCCTGCCCCCAATGCTCGATCTGCCAGTCCTCGTCGACATGAGCAGCGGCCCAGGCAGCCTCAGCGTCGATCTCGCCGAAATCGACAGCCAGCGCCAGCAGCGCCGAACCGGTCAGCGACGTCATCACATGAATGGCGGCGAGCCGCAGCGGCTCGGCGCGCTGGGCAAGATGGCTGCCCAGCACGGCGATGGTCTCGCGCGGCTGCTCGACATGGATGATGCCCTCGGCCAGATTGAAGCGGGCTCCGAGCGTCCTCGCCCAGTCGATCACCGGATCCCAATGCTGATTCTGCCGCTCCACCAGCCCTTGCGGTGCGTCGGCGCGATAGCAGGTGAGATCGGATGAGGCAAAGCGCAGGATATCCTCCAGCACCGCCTGCGGGTCGCTGGCGACGCCATCGATGGCCGTGTTGACGAGGCGCATCACCGGCATCTTCACCGGATCGATGGTCTCGCTTTGGGCGGCGAACTCGTCGGCGACGAGCGCGGCTGCTGCCTCGGTCGGCAGCACCAGCAGCGCCTTGCCCGGCGTCCGCACCGGCTTGCCGTCGAGATGCACGGCAAAGCCATTGTCGAAAGGTGCCACAGAGGCGGCCTTGTAGAAGCGCTTGGGCAGAGGCGTCTTCATCTGGATCTGGGCGCGGCGCACAGGATCCGGGTCGGAGAGATACTTGCCCGCTTCGAGGTCGTTGAGGATGTCACGCATGAAGGTCTCTCTTACACCGGCGTCAGCTTGCGCGCCGGCCGGTTGACGATGATCAGGCCGGCGGCAATCAGGCCAAGTGCCAGGAAAATGCGCATGGTCAGCGGCTCATTCAAGAACATGGCTCCGCACAGGACGCCGAAAACCGGCGACAGGAAGGTGAAACTGGACAAGCCTGACGCCGGATAGCGCCGCAGCAGCCAGAACCACAGCACATAGGTGAAGGCGACGATGTAGACCGCCTGGAAAAGCAGCGCCAAGGTCGGCAGCACGGTCGGGTCGCGAACGGGCGGGCCGGCGAGAGGCAGCACCAATACGCCTACGATCGCTGCCCCGGCGAGCTGGTAGAGCAGCAGCTTCTCGGCGCTCGCCTCGACCAGCTTCGACCGCTTGATGAGGATGTTGGTCAAAGCCCAGAAGAATCCGGAGCCAAGGCTCAGCAGATCGCCGAACAGCATGTCTCCGCCGCCGCCAAGCTTGTCGGAAAACACCGCGGCAAGGCCGGCAAAGGCCAGCAGCAGGCCAAGGAATTTTCTCAACGTGATCTGCTCGCCGAGCAGGAAATGGCCGCCGAGCAGCATCCAGAACGGCATGGTGTTGACCAGCAGCGTGTTGCGGGCAACGGTCGTATGCTCCAGGCCGACATAGAGGCAAAGGAACTCGATGCCGAAAAGCGCGCCAACCAAGATGCCGGCGAGCAAGGTCCCGTCGCGCGTGAAAAGCGCGATGCCGCGCCACCGGCACCAGGCAAAGACACACATGCCGCCGATGATCGAGCGCGCGATCGACAGGAAAACCGGATCATAGCCAGCGTAGGAGATCTTGGCGGCGACGTAATTCAGCCCCCAGGAAAAGGTCAGCCCGACCATGATCGCGGCGGCGGCCAGGTCGACCGTGTCGCGCCGGTCGAGCGCGTCGGTGGCGCCGCTCACGATCAGTCCTCCGCGCTGGCGTCGTCGAAGCCGATCAGGTTCCAGCTCTGGCGCATATGCGGTGGCATTGGCGCCGTGACATCGATGACGCCCTTGTCGGGATGCGGAATGATGATGCGGCGGGCGTGCAGATGCAGGCGGTTTTGAATGCCGCCGGGAAAGTCCCAGTTGGTGTCGGCCTCGAAATATTTCGGATCGCCCAGGATCGGGCAGCCGATGTAGGCGGCATGAACGCGAAGCTGGTGGGTGCGGCCGGTATAAGGCTCCATCTCCAGCCAGGTCATCGTCTGCGCCGCCTGCTCGATGATCCGGTAATAAGAGACGGCGTGGTCGGCGCCCTTTTCGCCATGCGCGGCGACCCGCACGCGGTCACCGTCCGGCGTCGGCTCCTTGATCAGCCAGGTCGAGATCTTGTCCTCGCGCTTGGGCGGCACGCCCTTGACCAGCGCCCAATAGGTCTTCTTGGTCTCGCGGGCGCGAAACGCTTCCGAGAGCTTCATGGCGGCCAGTCGGGTGCGGGCGACGACCAGCACGCCCGAAGTGTCGCGGTCGAGCCTGTGAACCAGTCTGGGCTTCTCGCCCTTCTGGTTGCGCCAGGCCTCCAGCATGTCGTCGACATTGCGGGTGACGCCCGAGCCGCCCTGCACCGCAAGGCCCGCCGGCTTGTTGAAGACGAAAACCTTAGGGTCTTCATGGATCAGCATTTTCGACAGGACATCGGCATCGCCCTGGTTGCGGATCGAGTGGCCGGTCAGCGCACTCTCGCCCTTCTTGTCAACCTCGAGCGGTGGGACGCGAACCATCTGGCCGGGCTCGACACGGGTGTCGGCCTTGACCCGGCCGCCGTCGACACGGATCTGGCCGGAGCGCAGAAGCTTCTGCAAATGGCCGAAACCAAGGCCCGGGAAATGGGTCTTGAACCAGCGGTCGAGCCGCATGCCCGCCTCGCCGGCTTCCACCGTGATCTGTTCAACGCCTGCCATGTTTTTTGTCGCTTATCCGTTTCCCGAGCCAAGCTCGGCCTGTTCTTGGCGCGGCAATAGCACTAAGGCAGGCTTCTTGCGAGCCAAAGTCCCAGAAACAGGGCGATAATGGCGCCAATGACGCTGGCAAGGGCATAACCCAGCGCAGGCAGCGTGGCTCCCCGCTCCCACAGCGTCGCGAAATCGAGCGAAAAGGCTGAGAAGGTGGTGAAGCCGCCAAGAATGCCGGTGGCAACGAACAGCCTGACCTCGTTCGATCCGCCACGGCGCATCATGGAGGCGATGAACAGCCCCATGGCGAAGGAGCCGATGACGTTGATGGCCATCGTGCCCCAGGGATAGTTGGGGCCGACAAAACGCAGCGCGCCGATGTTGGTAAGGTGACGAATCCCGGCACCGATGCCGCCACCGAGGAAGACGAGAAACAGATTGAACATGACCGTTTACTGCCCCCGCAGGGCTGCCCGGTCAATCCCTCGTTGTGGGCGCAACCGCACGGACCAGCCGAGCTCGTCACCACTCAGGCGTTGCCCATCCCGGATATTTTTTCCTGAACTCGTTATAGAGGTCATCGATCTCCGTTTTGCCGATAGGGCGCGCCTGTTCGTAGAGGTAGCCCTTGACGTCGCCGGACAGCTGGTACGCCGCGATGCGCCTGTATGCTGCGCCGATGCCTTTGCCCTCGACAATGTATTGGTCCGGTATCGAGACACAGAGCTGCGCACCCGGCTGCAGATGGGTAACGGGCGGATCGGTCACGACAACGTATTTGGACTTCAACGCCGCCGGTCTGAATCGATCGCGACTATCGACCTGACAAGCCCACTCGATGCGAGGGTAAAGGTCCTTGTCCATTTCATAGAGCAATGAGTCGCTCATGATCCCGCTGGATGCAAATACCGACAACCGGTCCCCAGGTCCCATCTTTCCAAGAAGGTCATCGATAAGACGCCTGTATTCTGGAAGATTGTCGAGTTGCAGCGGGAGCGTGGCTTCCCTGGCAAAGACGTAGCTGATCGGTGACAGCACCTGGCGGCCAATTGGGAAAAAAGTACCGAAAAACGCCAGCACGGCGGCAACGGCTATCGCGGCGTTCGACCATCGCGATCTCAGCGCCGGCATCGAAACGATCGCAACGATTGCCTGGGCGTAGGCAGGAAAAAGCCAAAGAAACATTGGCACCGAATGGTGGCGATCCGGGTCCTGCATGCGGGTGAAGAGGAAGAAGGTAAGTACCGAAGCAACGGCACAGAACAGGGAAAATCTGTTTTGGCGTATGATGGAGATGCAAAGGCCGAATACGATCAACAGCCAGTTCACATAGCTGAGCCGCGATCCTGCCTGGTCAACCTGTGAAACGAAGCTTGTCTTGTATCCGCTGTAAAGGTCGCCATAGCTGGTTCCCAGTATCTTGAGGACCAGGGGTTGCTGGAAGGTCAGCGCGGCTCCGACAACCACGA
Source organism: Mesorhizobium sp. M7A.F.Ca.US.007.01.2.1 (assembly GCF_003998165.1). Classification (NCBI taxonomy): domain Bacteria; kingdom Pseudomonadati; phylum Pseudomonadota; class Alphaproteobacteria; order Hyphomicrobiales; family Phyllobacteriaceae; genus Mesorhizobium; species Mesorhizobium sp. M7A.F.Ca.US.007.01.2.1. Next base: position 15,309 of record NZ_RZQP01000028.1, read on the forward strand.
GGATCACACACAGGCCCCCGACGGCGGCATTGCGGAGTGCCGGGACGTCGCGGTCTTTCGCGACCTGCAGAAAACAGAAGAAGGCCGCGGAAGTTCCGACCCCGATGACGGGATAAGCATACCAGCGGCGCAGCACGAATGCCAACCACAGGCATACGCCGACACGCATGCCGCTGATCACCGGTTCATGGGTCAGGAACCTCGATTTCCAGAGAAAATAGGTTGCCGCGCAAAGCGCGAGACAGCCGGCAATGTCCGGCAACCCACGAAGCGTCGCCGCCCAGAAGGGCGTGTAGAGAAAGGCCGCAATCCATACGGTGAGCCAGCTTCGGCATGAAGGCGTCCCGGTCGCCGCCTCCAGATAGCTTGTTCTGCCGATGAGAAGAGCGGTCGGAACCAGGTAAACAGCGACTATTCCGGCGATGTAGGAAAACCTCGAATCGCCAAAAATGATGTGAAACGGCATCAGCGGCACCAGGATCGCCGCACTGTAGTCATCGGTGGCGATCGAGGTCCTCAAATGGCTGAGCCACTCGAGAGGGCTCTGAACCAAGAGCGTGCCCTGCCGGCTAAACGTGTCGAAATAGGCAGCGAAGTCCCAGTAATAGACAGGCTGTTCAAGCCCTACATAGATGAGAGCAAGAGCAACTCCCAGCAGAGCGGTACACACATATGTCGTTGCCCAAAATCCGAGAGATTTGTTCTTCGTCACTTGCGGCCGCCAGAAGGAGAAGAGGCAGAACTATCAAAGCCAGCCCGGACTACCGTTTATGCAGCCAGGATCCGTTCCGGCGCATGAGCGGCCGACAAGGATTGGCCAAGTCTCACATGCAGAGCACCCAAACGCTGCCGACAGGGCCGGCAGCCGATTTTCCAAAGCTCAGGTCGTCCCGGCATTCTTCGGCTTGGTCGAACCGATCATTTTCCAGTTCTTGTAGAACATGGAATTGATGCGCTCGACGCTCACCGAGACGATGGCCAGCATACCCGCGATGAGGCGGGGAACCGGGGATGGCCTGATAATGTCCATGAACACGCAGTAGCGGCGGCCGTCATACTCGTTGACCGAGCGATGCAGCAGCGTGTCGTCGAAGATGAACAGCGGATTGTCGTACCAGTAATTCTTGACGTTGCCGCACTCGACGAAAATCTCCGACTTCACCGGGATCAGATTGTAGAGGATGCGCAAGCTGAGCCGCAGCGGGCCGAAATGCCAGGACGTCGATTCGCGCTTGCTGAAGACGGAAACGGCGATGGTCTTGATGTATTTGAAATCCTTGTTGAACTCGGCGACGTTGTCGATCCTGTGCTTGCCGTACCACTGGTAGACATACATGCCGCGCCGGCCGGCGCCGAAATTGGCATCGATATCGGCGATGATCTCATCCTTGCGCGCCTTGAAGATGTCCAGGACCTCGTTGACCTCGCGCTGATAGTCGGCGGGAAACTGCTCCAGCTTCCACACGCCAGGATTTCTGTAGCACAGGAGGTCGACCAGCAGGTTGAACGGCGAAAGCAGCCAGGTGAACAGGCCGTTGCCGAGAAAATAGCCTGAGAACAGCGACAGATCCTTGCGGTCGTTGCGCAGCACGTCGATCAGGCCGCAGACGATGAAGATCGTCGTCAGGATGGGGATGAAATAGAAGCCAAGGGCGAGAAGCGGGATGGCAATGGCGAATTTGCGAAGGGATTTGCGAAGATTTTTTGTCATTTTTCCACGCGCCAAGCGCGATCCTGTTGCGAATGAGGTGCCCAAATCAAGGCAATGGCCACCGGCCGGTCGTGCGCCTTGATAAGGTTTTTTGGGTTACCACACAACGGCCCTGCTACCGCGGCCGGCTGGCTGCCTGCTGGATCTGGTCAATAGCCTCACGCAAGCCGGCTATTCCCGCTCTTTGCGCAGCTTTGCCCAATAATCGAGCCGCTTCCTGATATCGCGCTCGAAGCCGCGCTCGGGCGGATCATAGAAGGTCTGGCGACCCATCTTCTCCGGAAAATAATCCTGCCCCGAAAAGGCATCCGGCTCGTCATGGTCGTAGCGGTAGCCGGCGCCGTAATCCTCCTCTTTCATCAGCTTGGTCGGCGCGTTGAGGATGTGCTTGGGTGGCAGCAGCGAGCCGTGTTCCTTGGCGGCCCGCGTGGCGGCCTTGAAAGCGTTGTAGACGGCGTTGGATTTGGGCGCGGTGGCGAGATAGACGGTGGCCTCGGCAAAGGCGAGTTCGCCCTCGGGCGAGCCGAGATAGTCGTAGGCATCCTTGGCGGCATTGGCGACGACAAGCGCCTGCGGGTCGGCAAGGCCGATGTCTTCCATGGCCATGCGCACCAGCCGGCGGCCTAGATAGAGCGGATCCTCGCCGGCATCGAACATGCGTGCGAGATAGTAGAGAGCCGCGTCAGGATCTGAACCGCGTACCGATTTGTGCAGCGCCGAGATCAGATTGTAATGGCCGTCCTGGCCCTTGTCGTAGATCGGCGCGCGGCGCTGGACGATGCGCTGCAGACCCTCGGGATCGAAGACCTCGCCGGGCTTGGCTGCTCGCCAGACTTCCTCTGCCAGGGTAAGAGAGGCGCGGCCGTCGCCATCGCTCATGCGGATGAGCATGGCCCGCGCCTCGTCGTCGAGCGGCAGCGCCCTGCCCTCGGTCTCCTCCGCCCGCGCCATCAGCTTGGAGATGCTCTCCTCGCCAAGCGAATGGAAGACCAGAACGCGCGCGCGTGACAACAAAGCGGCATTCAGTTCGAAGGACGGGTTTTCCGTCGTGGCGCCAACCAGCACGACTGTCCCGTCCTCCATGACCGGGAGGAAACTGTCCTGCTGCGCGCGGTTGAAGCGATGGATCTCGTCGACGAACAACAAGGTCTGGCGGCCATTGGCACGGCGCAATTTGGCTGATTCGAACACCTTTTTCAGGTCGGCGACGCCGGAAAAGACAGCCGATATCTGCTCGAAGGCGAGACTCGTTTCACCGGCGAGCAACCGCGCCACGGTGGTCTTGCCGGTGCCGGGCGGCCCCCAGAAAATCATCGAGCCGAGCGAGCCGGAACCGATCAACCGGGTCAGCGCGCCGTCAGGCCCCGTCAGATGCTCCTGGCCGACGACCTCGCCAAGGTTCCTCGGCCGTAGCCTGTCGGCCAGCGGCCGCCCAGGCGGCTTCTTTTCCGGTTCATCGACGCTGAACAGATCGGCCATGCACTTCTTTTTCGTTGGAGCATGAGCCCGAATGCACGGAACCCAGCCCTAATAACGCAACACCTGACGCAGTATCTGCCCGCCGCGCTCGACCGTAAAGCGCCACCAGCGCGTATCCGTCTTGGCCGCCAGCTCCAGGGTCGCTGCGGTATCGATGGTGGTGCCGTTCACCTCGCGCACGATGTCGCCCGGCTGGAAGCCGAAATCGGCGGCCGGTGAATCGCGGTTGATGTCGACCACGGTGACGCCCTTGATGTCCGTGCGCAGGCCAAGCCGCTGCGCGAGCCGGGGCGAAAGCTCCGCGACCTTGGCGCCCGAAAAGGGGCTGCGGCCATGCAGCGTCACCTCGGCAGCCTTCATGCCTTCCGGAGCACGCTCCAGCGCGATATCCATCGCCGCCTGCTGGCCCTTGGTCAGAACCGCGAAATTGGCGGTGGTGCCGATCGACAGCGTCGCCATCCGGTAGTCCAGCGCTTCGATGCTCTCGACCGGCTTGCCGTTGAGCTGCAGCACCACGTCGCCGGGCTTGAGCCCTGCCTTGGCGGCCGGTCCGGTCGCCTCGACCGACGAAACCAGCGCACCGGTCGGCTTCTCCATGCCGAGCGATTCTGCGATCTGCGGCGTCACCGCTTCGAACTCGGCGCCGATATAGGGCCGTTCGAAGAAGTCGAGCCCGGCCTTGGCCGCGTCGGCAAAGGCGCGAACCATGTTCGAGGGAATGGCGAAGCCGATGCCGATCGAACCGCCGCTGCGGCTGTAGATGGCCGTGTTGATGCCGACCAGCTGGCCGCCCATGTTGATCAGCGCACCGCCGGAATTGCCGGGATTGATGGCGGCGTCGGTCTGGATGAAGAAGCTGGAATCGGAGACGCCGATATGGCTGCGGGCCAGTGCCGAGACGATGCCGCTGGTGGTGGTCTGGCCGACGCCGAAGGGGTTGCCGATGGCCAGCAGCAGGTCGCCGACCTCGAGCGCGTCGGAATCGCCGATGGCAATGACCGGAAACGGCTTGTCCGAGGTGATCTTGAGCACGGCAAGGTCGAGTGTCTCGTCCTTGAGCAGCACCTTGCTGTCGAACTCACGCCCATCAGCGGTCGCCACCTTGACCCGGTCGGCATCCTTGATGACGTGGTAATTGGTGACCACGACGCCGGTCGGATCGACCAGCACGCCGGAGCCCAGCGAAGACTGCGCGCGGGGCTGCGAGCGGCCGAAGAATTCTTCGAAGAACGGATCACCGTCGAAAGGCGATGTCACCTTGGCGGTCTGCGAGGCATAGACATTGACCACCGCCGGCGCCGTCTGTTTGACCAGCGGCGCAAACGACAGCTGCACCTCCTCGCGACCGAACGGCACGCGCTTGTCGGGACCGGACGTCGCGTTCTCGCCCTCGACGCCATGCAGCAGGTCGGTCAGCACATCTGACAGGCCGGGATCTGTCTTGGTCTCCTCGGCCAATGCCTGCCTGACCACCGGTGCGGCCGCAAACGCCATGATGGCGAAAAGCAGAACAAAGGGCAGTCTTCTGGCGCGCATTCGCGAATCCTCCAAGGCAAGTTCGGGGGCATTGTCCCGACGATTGTGCAAAATGAAAGGCTAAGCCGCTGAAATCCGACTATTTTGGGCCAAAACCCCAGGGGCATGCCCGGAAATCGGATTCCGGCGCGGTTTGCTGCTTTCAGAAAACAAAAAGGGGCCCGCAGGCCCCTTTGAACTCATTTGGGAAAACCGAGCCTTATGCGGCTGCGGCGTCCGCGTCAGCGCTTTCGGCCTCGATGCGAGCGCGGTCGCCGGCGCCCTTGGCCGAGACGTCGCGATCGACGAACTCGATGACAGCCATGGCGGCGTTGTCACCGTGACGGAAGCCCGCCTTCATGATGCGCAGATAGCCGCCATTGCGGTTGGCGTAGCGCGGCGCGATGGTGTCGAACAGACGCTTGACGACGCCTTCATTGCCGATCTGGGCAATGACCTGGCGGCGGGCGTGCAGGTCGCCACGCTTGCCGAGCGTCACCAGCTTCTCGACGATCGGACGCAGGTCCTTCGCCTTCGGCAAGGTTGTGACGATCTGCTCGTGCTCGAGCAGCGACACGGCGAGGTTGGCGAACATCGACTTGCGATGGCTAATGCTTCGGGCGAAGCGGCGGCCTTTGAAACCGTGGCGCATGGCTCTTTTCCTTCTTCAGTTGTTCAAGAGGCCGCGGCCTCTGATGGTTTTCCGCATGACCGTCGGATCGAGCGGCCCACGCCGCCGATCCTTGGAATTCATGCTCAATATTGGTCTTCGTAACGCTTGGCGAGGTCTTCGATGTTTTCCGGCGGCCAGTCCGGCACTTCCATGCCGAGGTGCAGGCCCATCGCCGCCAGGACTTCCTTGATCTCGTTCAGCGACTTGCGGCCGAAGTTCGGGGTGCGCAGCATCTCGGCCTCGGTCTTCTGGATCAGGTCGCCGATATAGACGATGTTGTCATTCTTCAGGCAGTTGGCCGAACGCACCGAAAGCTCGAGTTCGTCGACCTTCTTGAGCAGCGCCGGGTTGAAGGCGAGCTCGGTGACGGCCTCGGCGGCGACTTCCTTCTGCGGCTCGTCGAAGTTGACGAACAGGCCGAGCTGGTCCTGCAGGATGCGGGCGGCGAAAGCCACTGCGTCCTCGCCGGTGATCGAACCGTCGGTCTCGATCGTCATGGTCAGCTTGTCATAGTCGAGAACCTGGCCCTCGCGGGTGTTCTCGACCTTGTAGGAGACCTTCTTGACCGGCGAATAAAGGCTGTCGACCGGGATGAGGCCGATCGGCGCGTCTTCGGCGCGGTTGCGGTCGGCCGGCACGTAACCCTTGCCGGTGTCGACGGTGAATTCCATGCGGATTTCAGCGCCTTCGTCCAGCGTGCAGATGACGTGGTCGGGGTTGAGGATCTCGACGTCGCCAACCGTCTGGATGTCGCCGGCAAGAACCGCACCCGGTCCCTGCTTGCGAACGACCATGCGCTTGGGACCATCGCCTTCCATGCGGATGGCGATTTCCTTGATATTCAAGACGATGTCGGTCACGTCCTCGCGCACACCGGCGATGGACGAGAATTCATGTAGAACGCCGTCGATCTGCACGGCGGTAACAGCCGCACCGCGCAGCGAAGACAGAAGCACGCGGCGCAGCGCGTTGCCCAGCGTCAGGCCAAAGCCACGCTCGAGAGGCTCGGCGACCAGCGTGGTCAGCGTCTTCTTCTTCGACGAGAACTCGATCTTGTTCGGCTTGATCAGTTCCTGCCAATTTTTCTGGATCATGATGCTTTCCTTCCGTTGACCCGCCACCATCCAATCGTGGCGGGCGACCTGGAATGCCGCGGAGGAGCGCCCAAGGGCGCTCGCGCGGCGTTCGGTAAATGCTTAGACGCGACGCTTCTTGCGCGGGCGGCAGCCATTGTGCGGGATCGGCGTCACATCACGGATCGAGGTGATGGTGAAGCCGGCCGCCTGCAGGGCACGCAGTGCCGATTCACGACCGGAGCCGGGTCCGCAGACCTCGACTTCGAGCATGCGCATGCCGTGTTCCTGGGCCTTCTTGGCAACATCCTCGGCAGCCATCTGGGCAGCGAACGGGGTCGACTTGCGCGAACCCTTGAAGCCCTGGGCACCGGCCGACGACCAGGCAATCGAATTGCCCTGTGCATCGGTGATGGTGATCATCGTGTTGTTGAAGGTCGAATTGACGTGGGCAACGCCCGACGAGATATTCTTGCGTTCGCGACGGCGAACACGAGCGGCTTCCTTGGCCATGATAGTCCTTTCAGTTGATCTCTACACCGCCGTAATGCCAGCGGCTCCACCTTCGTAAGGAAGTAGGGGAATAGGGCAGCAAGGGAGTAGGGAAAAATGCGACCCGACCGGCGGGCATTCCCTACTGCCTTACTCCCCTACTCCCTTATTCCCCTAAAAAAATTACTTCTTCTTGCCGGCGATCGACTTGGCCGGGCCCTTGCGGGTGCGCGCATTGGTATGCGTGCGCTGGCCGCGGACCGGCAGCGAGCGGCGGTGACGCAGGCCGCGGTAGCAGCCGAGGTCCATGAGCCGCTTGATGTTCATCGAGACTTCGCGGCGCAGGTCGCCTTCAACCTGGTAATCGCGATCGATGGTCTCGCGGATCTGCAGCACTTCCGCATCGGTCAGCTGGTTGACGCGGCGCTCGGCCGGGATGCCGACCTTGTCGACGATCTCCTGGGCGAACCGCTTGCCAATGCCGTGAATGTACTGAAGCGCAATGACAACGCGCTTGTTGGTCGGAATGTTGACGCCGGCTATACGAGCCATGTTCTTCCCTTCTCCATGTGGGCCGGCCAATCCTCAAAAACAAGGTAGGCTCGGCGCTGTCTTAAGTTGCCCCGCGTCCGGTGGAGGCCGGCCCATGCGGGAGTTTCCAGTTCAATGCGGCTGCCTTGCCCTTGCGGACAAGCAAAGCTCATGCCTGATAGGAAGACGGGCCGCCATACCGCAGCGAACCGCCTCCGTCAAGTGCAATCGTTAATTTCCCCGCACCGCGTCCTTGAGCACCGCTTCGATCTGTTCCGTCACGGCGTCGATATCGGCCATGCCATCGACACTGCGGAGCTTGCCCTTGGCATAGTAGTAGCCAATCAGCGGCGACGTCTTCTTGTAGTATTCCCTCAGGCGCTCTTCGAACACGGTCGGATTGTCGTCCTTGCGAACGGGAAGGCCGGCGGCCTGCGCCTCGTCGGCGCGTTTGACGATCCGGCCAACCAGGGCCTTGTCGTCGACCACGAGTTCAATGACGGCGTCGAGCCCCTGCGAGCGATCCGACAGCATCTGCTCGACCGCATCCGCCTGCACCAGGGTCCGCGGATAGCCGTCGAGGATGAACCCCTTGGCGCAGTCGGGCTGATCGATACGCTCAGCGACGATCGCGTTGACGATCGCGTCGGACACCAGTTCACCGGCATCCATCACCGCCTTGGCGCGCTTGCCAACCTCGGTGCCTGCCTGGACGGCAGCACGCAGCATGTCGCCCGTCGAGAGCTGGGGTATGCCGTGTTTTTCTACCAGTCTTTGTGCTTGCGTCCCCTTGCCCGCTCCTGGCGGCCCAAGCAATATCAACCTCATCTGGCTTTCTTCCCCCCGCGCAGCTTCGACTTCTTGATCAGGCCTTCATACTGGTGCGCGATCAGGTGACCCTGAATCTGCGCAACCGTATCGAGCGTGACACTGACCACGATCAGAAGCGATGTGCCACCAAGGTAGAACGGTACGCCAGTCGCCGAGATCAGGAACTCCGGCAGCAGGCACACCAGCACCAGATAGATGGCGCCGACGACGGTGATGCGGGTGAGAACGTAATCGATATAATCGGCGGTGCGCTCGCCCGGACGATAGCCCGGGATGAAGCCCGAATGCTTCTTGAGCTGGTCGGCGGTGTCCTTCGGGTTGAAGACAATCGCGGTGTAGAAGAAGGCGAAGAACACGATCATCGCCGCATAAAACAGCATGTAGAGCGGCTGGCCGTGGCCGAGCGAGGCGAGCACGGTGCTTGCCCACGCCGGCAGGTTCGTCGTCTGCGAGAAGCCGGCGACGGTGGCCGGCAGCAAAAGCAGCGACGAGGCAAAGATCGGCGGAATGACGCCCGACGTGTTGAGCTTCAGCGGCAGATGCGAGGTATCGCCTTGGAACATCCGGTTGCCGACCTGGCGCTTCGGATACTGGATCAGCAAGCGGCGCTGGGCGCGCTCGAAGAACACGATGAGCGCAATGACGACGATAGCCAGCACGATGATCGCCAGGATCAGGCCGGTCGACAGCGCGCCGGTGCGGCCAAGCTCCAGCGTGCCGGAGATGGCGTGCGGCAGGCCGGCGACGATGCCGGAGAAGATGATCAGCGAAATACCGTTGCCGATGCCGCGGGCGGTGATCTGCTCGCCCAGCCACATCAGGAACATGGTGCCGCCGACCAGCGTGACGACGGTCGAGATGCGGAAGAACATGCCGGGGTCGCTGACGATGCCGTTGCCGCCTTCCAGCCCGACAGAAATGCCATAGGCCTGGACCAGCGCAAGCAGCACGGTGCCGTAGCGCGTGTACTGGTTGATCACCTTGCGGCCCTGTTCGCCTTCCTTCTTCAGCGCTTCCAGTGACGGGATGACCGAGGTCATCAGCTGCATGATGATGGAGGCGGAGATGTAAGGCATGATGCCGAGCGCAAAGATCGCCATGCGCTGCACGGCGCCGCCGGCGAACATGTTGAACATGCCGAGCACGCCCTTGCTCTGCGAAGAGAAGGCCTGGGCGAAGGCGTCGGGATTGATACCGGGAAGCGGGATGTAGGTGCCGAGGCGATAAACCAGCAGCGCGCCGATCGTGAACCAGATGCGCTTCTTCAAATCCTCCGCCTTGGCGAAGGCCGAGAAATTCAGATTCGAGGCTAATTGTTCAGCAGCCGAAGCCATGCCTGATTCTCCGCTTGGTAACGCTTGATGGCCCTGAGGTCAGGCGGCGCGTTTCACCGAAGCTCACGAGATAAGCTCCGGGCTCTAAACATGCAAGCGGCCGCGTTGACGCGGCCGCCTCGTTGAGCAGATCAAAGCGAAATCGTGAGCAAAAACGGATCCCACTCCTGCCGATCGCGCTTCAAATTGCCGTTACTCGGCAGCTGCCTTTTCCTGCGGCAGCTTGACCGAACCGCCGGCCTTTTCGATCTTCTCGATCGCGGCCTTGGAGGCGCCGGCGACGTCAAAGGCGAGCTTCGCCTTGATCTCGCCATCCGAGAGGATGCGCACGCCGTCCTTGACGCGGCGGATGACGCCGGCGGCAACCAGCGATTCAGCCGTCACGGTTGCCTTGGCGTCGAGCTTCTTGGCGTCGATAGCCACCTGGATGCGGGCCAGCGACACGACGGTGAAGCTCTTGGCGAAGATGTTGTTGAAGCCACGCTTCGGCAGGCGCCGGTAGAGCGGCATCTGGCCACCCTCGAAGCCGTTGATGGCGACGCCGGAGCGCGCCTTCTGGCCCTTGACGCCGCGACCGCCGGTCTTGCCGGAGCCGGAGCCGATACCACGGCCGAGACGCTTCTTGGAGTGCGTCGCGCCGTCCTTGTCACGCAGATCGTTGAGTTTCATCTGACTTCTCCTGCGCTCTGGCTCAGCCCTCGTCCACGACGCGGACGAGATGCTGGACGGCAGCGATCATGCCGCGCACGGAGGGCGTATCTTCCAGCGTGCGCTGCTTGTGCATCTTGTTGAGGCCGAGGCCGACCAGCGTCGCGCGCTGTTCCTTCGGACGGCGGATCGGCGAACCGATCTGCTCAACGGTGATGGTCTTGGTTGCTTTCTTGGCCATGGTCAAAATCCCTGGTCAGATCGACTATTCTTCAGCCGCAACGGCGGTGCCGCGGCGGGCCTGAAGGGTCGAATACTTGATGCCGCGAGCAGCAGCCACATCCTTGGGATGCATCTGGCTCTTCAGCGCGTCGAAGGTGGCGCGAACCATGTTGTAGGGGTTCGACGAACCCATCGACTTGGCGACCACGTCATGCATGCCGAGCGTCTCGAAGACAGCGCGCATCGGGCCACCGGCGATGATGCCGGTACCTTGCTTGGCGGCGCGCAGCAGCACGCGTCCAGCACCCCAGCGTCCTTCGACGTCGTGATGCAGCGTACGGCCCGAGCGCAGCGGCACGAAAATCATGTCGCGCTTGGCCGATTCAGTTGCCTTGCGGATAGCTTCCGGCACTTCGCGCGCCTTGCCGTGACCAAAGCCGACGCGGCCCTTCTGGTCGCCGACGACGACGAGTGCTGCAAAACCGAAGCGACGGCCGCCCTTGACGACCTTGGCGACGCGGTTGATGTGGACGAGCTTGTCCACCATGCCGTCATCGCGTTCTTCACGATCGCGGCCGCGGCCGCCATCCCTACGTTCCTGTGCCATATCCTGTTCCTTGTTTTTTTCCGGAAGCACGGTTGCTGATAAGATCCGGTGCCTCGCCCCGATTAAATCGGGAAACGGTCACCGGGGGCGAAATCATTTCCTTCGCATAATCTTTATCCGAAAAGTCTGCAACTTTTCGGGATCATGCTTAGAAGCTCAAGCCACCTTCGCGGGCAGCCTCGGCGAGCGCCTTGACGCGGCCGTGATAGATGTAAGCGCCGCGGTCGAAGACGACTTCCTTGACGCCGGCCTTGGTGGCGCGCTCGGCGATCAGCTTGCCGATCGCGGTGGCGGCAGCGGTGTCGGCGCCGGTCTTGAGCGAACCCTTGAAGTCCTTCTCGAGCGTCGAAGCGGCGGCGATGGTGTGGCCCTTGGCGTCGTCGATGACCTGCACATAGATGTTCTTCGACGTGCGGTGGACCGACAGACGCGGACGCTCGCCGGCGACCTTCTTGATCTGACGACGGACGCGCTGCGCGCGGCGCTGCGTGGATTCCTTGGTACCCATGATGGTCTTCCTTGCCTTCAAAAAACGGGGGCCGCCATATGCGGTAGGCGAAAGCGCCTCCCGCGACCGCTCCCCGCGGCGTTACACTCTTGGCTTGGCCCTTTCCGAAAAGTCTTCAACTTCTCGAGGCCAGGCCTACTACTTCTTCTTGCCTTCCTTGCGGACGATCTTCTCGCCGGCGTAGCGGACGCCCTTGCCCTTGTAAGGCTCGGGACCACGATACTCGCGGATCTCGGCCGCAACCTGGCCGACCTGCTGCTTGTCGATGCCGGCCACGGTGATTTCAGTCGGCTTCGGCACGGTGATGGTGATGCCCTGCGGCGTCTCATAGACGACGTCATGGCTGAAGCCAAGCGCCAGCTGCAGGTTCTTGCCCTGAAGTGCCGCGCGATAGCCGACGCCGGTGATCTCGAGCTTCTTCTCGAAACCGTCCTTGACACCCTGCAGGATGTTGACGATCTGCGTGCGCGACATGCCCCACTTGGAGCGGGCGGTCTTGGTCTGGTCGCGCGGCTGGACAGCGATCTCGCTGCCTTCCATCTTGACCAGCACTTCGTCGTTCACCACGAACTTCAGCTCACCCTTGGGGCCCTTCGCCGTCACGGTCTGGCCGTTGACGGTCGCGGTCACGCCCTGCGGCAGCGAAACGGGTTTCTTTCCAATACGAGACATTTTGTTGTCCTCGTCACTTCTCTTGTTTCAGGTCTCTGTCTTCGGGAACGATCCGAAGACCGGATTCCACTTTGCGGTCAACTGCCAGATCAGAAGATCTGGCAGAGGATCTCACCGCCGACGTTCTGTTCACGTGCTTCATGGTCGGCCATCACGCCCTTCGGTGTCGAAAGGATGGCGATGCCGAGGCCGTTTGCGACCTGCGGAATCGACTTGGCCGAAACATAGACGCGGCGGCCTGGCTTCGAAACGCGGGCTATTTCGCGCACGACCGGCGCGCCGTCGAAATACTTCAGCTCGATCTCGATTTCGGACTTGCCGTTGTCGAAGTCGGTCTGGCTGTAATCGCGGATATAGCCTTCAGCCTTCAGCACGTCGAGGACGCGGGTGCGCAGACGCGAAGCCGGCGTCGAAACGCTCGACTTCTTGCGGCCATACGCGTTGCGGATGCGGGTCAGCATATCGCCGAGAGGATCGCTCAATGACATGTTATGTCCTCCTTACCAGCTCGACTTGACCAGGCCCGGGATCTGGCCGTTATTGCCGAGATCACGAAGCGCGATGCGCGATACTTTGAGCTTGCGATAGTAGGCGCGCGGACGGCCGGTGACTTCGCAGCGGTTGCGGATGCGGATCTTGGCCGAGTTGCGCGGCATGGCGGCAAGCTTGAGCTGAGCGCGGAAACGCTCTTCCATCGGCTTGGACTGATCCATGATGATCGCCTTGAGCGCAGCCCGCTTGGGACCGTACTGGTCGGCAAGCTTGCGGCGCCTGTTGTTCTTCTCGACTGAGCTGGTCTTTGCCATTTCAGATTTTTCCTTTTCTCGCTGCCGTTACTGGCGGAAGGGGAAGTTGAAGGCCTTGAGCAATGCCCTGGCTTCGTCGTCCGTCTTCGCAGTCGTACAAACGATGACGTCCATGCCCCAGATCTGATCAACCTTGTCGTAGTTGATCTCCGGGAACACGATGTGTTCCTTGATGCCCATGGCGTAGTTGCCACGGCCATCGAAGCTCTTCGGATTCAGTCCGCGAAAGTCGCGGACGCGCGGCAGTGCGATGTTCACGAGACGGTCGAGGAACTCATACATGCGTTCCTTGCGCAGCGTGACCTTGGCGCCGATCGGCATCTTCTCGCGGACCTTGAAGCCGGCGATCGAGTTGCGGGCGCGGGTGACGACGGCCTTCTGGCCGGCAATCATCGCCAGGTCTTCGGCCGCGATCGAAGGCTTCTTCGAATCGGCGGTCGCTTCGCCAACGCCCATGTTCAGCACGATCTTGTCGATGCGCGGAACCTGCATCTCGTTGTCGTAGCCGAACTGTTCCTGCAGCGCCTTGCGGATGGTCTCGTTGTAGACCTGCTTGAGGCGCGGCGTGTTCTGAGCCTTGGACTGTTTGCTTTCAGCCTTGGGCTTCGTGGTTTGAGCCTTAGCCATTGATGACTTCTCCCGAGCGCTTGGCGACGCGCACCTTCTTGCCGTCCTTCTGGAAGATGAAGCCGACGCGGGTCGGCTTGCCATCCTTGGGGTCGGCCAGCGCGATGTTCGACAGCTGGATCGGCGCTTCCTTGGTGATGATCCCGCCCTCTTGGGACTGGGACTGCTTCTGGTGACGGCGGATCATGTTGACGCCACGCACCAGCGCGGTGTCTTCCTTCGGCTGTACCGAGAGGACTTCGCCCGAACGGCCCTTGTCCTTGCCGGCCAGCACGACGACCTTGTCGCCTTTTCTAATCTTTTGCATTGGTCCGGCTCCTTACAGCACTTCAGGCGCGAGCGAGATGATCTTCATGTGGTTCTTGGCGCGGAGTTCGCGCGGAACCGGTCCGAAGATACGCGTGCCGATCGGCTCTTTCTTGTTGTCGACGAGAACGGCCGCGTTCTTGTCGAAACGGATCACGCTGCCGTCCGGGCGGCGGATGTCCTTGGCCGTGCGAACCACGACCGCCTTCATCACATCGCCCTTCTTCACGCGGCCGCGCGGAATGGCTTCCTTGATCGACACCACGATGATGTCGCCCACGGAAGCGTATTTCCGCTTCGAGCCGCCCAGCACCTTGATGCACATGACACGACGGGCGCCGGAATTATCCGCGACGTCGAGGTTTGTTTGCATCTGAATCATGACTGGCCGCCTTCTTCTCTTCTAACGGGATGGGCTCAAAGCCCCTCCCCGGTCTGTCCAAAATTCGTTGTTTACGCCCGAGGTCAGGCTTGGTCCGAAGACACGACGATCCAGCGCTTGTCCTTGGAAATCGGCTTCGATTCCTGGATGAACACCTGATCGCCAACCTTGTGGGCGTTGTTCTCGTCGTGCGCCTTGTACTTCTTGGTCATGCGCACGGTCTTCTTCATCACGGGATGCGTGAAGCGCCGTTCGACCTTGACGACAACCGTCTTCTCGTTCTTGTCGCTGACGACGGTGCCCTGCAGAATGCGCTTTGGCATGGTTTTCGTCCTTAAGCCTTCTTAGCCGCGGACTTTTCCGCAGCGATGGTCTTGATACGCGCAATGTCCTTACGAACCTGTCTCACGCGCGCGGTCTTCTCGAGCTGGCCGGTGGCCTTCTGGAAGCGCAGGTTGAACTGCTCCTTCTTCAGGCTGGCCAGGTCGTCGGTCAGCTGGTCCTGGGTCTTGGTCCGGATGTCTTCGGCTTTCATGATCAGCCCGTCCTTATTCTGCGATGCGCTGCACGAAGCGCGTCTTGACCGAGAGCTTGGCCGCGCCGAGACGCAGTGCCTCACGGGCGGTTTCTTCATTGACGCCGTCGATCTCGAACATGATGCGGCCTGGCTTGACGCGCGCCGCCCAGTAATCGACCGCGCCCTTGCCCTTACCCATGCGGACTTCGGTCGGCTTCGAAGTGACCGGCACGTCCGGGAAAATACGGATCCAGACGCGACCAGCGCGCTTCATTTCACGGGTGATCGCGCGGCGGGCCGCCTCGATCTCACGTGCGGTGACGCGGTTCGGCTCAAGCGCCTTCAGCCCGAAACCACCGAAATCCAGGTTGGTGCCGCCCTTTGCGGTACCATGGATACGGCCCTTGAACTGCTTGCGGAACTTTGTGCGCTTTGGCTGCAGCATCGTTCTAACTCCAAATTCCTAAATGTCTCAGGCGTTTTCGCGACGACGACCGCGTTCGCGATCACCACCACCGCCATGCGCTGCATCGCTTTCGCTGGCCCGACGCTCCGAAGCCATCGGGTCATGCTCAAGGATCTCGCCCTTGAACACCCAGACCTTGACGCCGCAGATGCCATAAGCCGTGTGCGCTTCGGCCGTACCGTAGTCGACGTCCGCACGCAGCGTATGCAGCGGCACGCGGCCTTCGCGATACCATTCCATGCGCGCGATCTCGGCGCCGCCGAGGCGGCCGGCGCAGTTGATGCGGATGCCTTCGGCACCGAGGCGCATCGCCGACTGAACGGCACGCTTCATGGCGCGGCGGAACGCGATACGACGCTCGAGCTGCTGGGCGATCGACTGGGCGACCAGGGTCGCGTCGATCTCCGGCTTGCGCACTTCAACGATGTTGAGGTGCGTCTCGGACTTCGTCATCTCCATCAGCTTCTTGCGAAGCTTCTCGATGTCGGCGCCCTTCTTGCCGATGATCAGACCCGGGCGCGCGGCATGGATGGTGACGCGGCACTTCTTGTGCGGACGCTCGATCACGACCTTCGAGATGGCAGCCTGCTTGAGCTCCTTCTCGAGATACTTGCGGATCTTGATGTCCTCATGCAGCAGCTTGCCGTACTCGCCGGTGTTCGCGAACCAGCGCGAATCCCAGGTGCGGTTGATGCCGAGGCGAAGACCGATCGGATTGACTTTCTGGCCCATTATGCGGCCTCCCCTTTTTCTTCGACTTCACGAACGACGATCGTGAGGTGCGAGAACGGCTTCTCGATACGGCTGGCGCGACCGCGGCCACGGGCATGGAACCGCTTCATGACGATCGACTTGCCGACATAGGCTTCCGCCACGATCAGTGCATCGACGTCCAGGTCGTGGTTGTTTTCCGCGTTGGCGATTGCCGATTCCAGCGTCTTCTTGACCGTGCCGGAAATCCGCTTGGCCGAGAATTCGAGATCGGAAAGCGCTGTCGCGACCTTTTTGCCGCGGATCAGCGCGGCAACCAGGTTCAGCTTCTGCGGGCTGATACGGATCGTGCGCAATACGGCGCGCGCTTCGTTATCAGCAAGCCTGCGCGGAGCTTTGGCCTTGCCCATGATTATTTCCTCTTCGCCTTCTTATCCGCGCCGTGACCGTAATAGGTCCGGGTCGGAGCGAATTCACCGAACTTGTGACCGACCATGTCCTCGTTCACCGAGACGGGAACATGCTTCTGGCCGTTGTAGACACCGAAGGTGAAGCCGACGAACTGCGGCAGGATGGTGGAGCGACGGCTCCACATCTTGATCACCTCATTGCGACCACCTTCACGAACCTTGTCCACCTTCTTGAGAAGGTAGCCGTCAATGAAGGGGCCTTTCCAAATCGAACGAGTCACTTGGCGTTACCTCTTCTTAGCTCTTGCGCTGATGGCGCGAGCGCAGGATGAACTTGTCGGTCGCCTTGTTGGACCGCGTCTTCTTGCCCTTGGTCGGCTTGCCCCAGGGCGAAACCGGATGGCGGCCACCCGATGTGCGGCCTTCGCCGCCGCCGTGCGGATGGTCGACCGGGTTCATGGTCACGCCGCGATTGTGCGGGCGCTTGCCACGCCAGACCGTGCGACCGGCCTTGCCGTCATTGATGTTGCCGTGGTCCGGATTGGACACGGCGCCAACAGTGGCCATGCAGGAGCCGTGAACGACACGCTGCTCGCCCGAATTGAGGCGCAGGATCGCCATGCCCTGGTCACGACCGACCAGCTGACCGTAACCACCTGCCGAACGGGCGACCTGAGCGCCCTTGCCCGGCTTCAGCTCGATGTTGTGGACGATGGTGCCGACCGGCATCGAAGCCAGCGGCATCGCATTGCCCGGCTTCACGTCGACCGATTCACCGGACACGATCTTGTCGCCGGGAGCCAGACGCTGCGGAGCGATGATGTAGGACAGCTCGCCATCGTCATACTTGATCAGCGCGATGAAGGCGGTGCGGTTCGGATCGTACTCAATGCGCTCGACCGTGCCGACGACGTCGAACTTGCGGCGCTTGAAGTCGATGATGCGGTACGAACGCTTGTGACCACCGCCGATGAAGCGGGCGGTGATGCGACCGTGATTGTTGCGGCCGCCCGACTTGGTCAGGCCTTCGGTCAGACCCTTGACGGGCTTGCCCTTGTAGAGGCCCGAGCGGTCGACGATGACCAGCTGACGGGTGCTGGGCGTTACCGGGTTGAATTTTTTCAGTGCCATTGTTCTGTCCTCGCGGCCTTGCTCAGAGACCCGTCGCGACGTCGATCGACTGGCCATCGGCCAGCGTCACAACCGCCTTCTTGACGTCGCTCTGGCGGCCAACCGTGCCACGGAAGCGCTTGATCTTGCCCTTGCGGACAAGCGTGTTCACGGCCATCACCTTGACGCCGAACAGCGCTTCGACGGCGGCCTTGATTTCCGGCTTCGACGCCTTCTTGGCGACGTTGAAGACGACCTTGTTCTGCTCGGAGGCCATGGTCGACTTTTCGGTGATCGCCGGCGAGACGATCACGTCGTAATGACGAAGGTCGGTCATTTAAAACGCTCCTCGAGAGCCTCGACGGCGGCCTTCGAAAGGACCAGCGTGCCGCGGCGCAGAATGTCGTAGACGTTGATGCCCTGGATGGGCAGCACGTCGATGTTGGGGATGTTCGTCGCCGCCAGCTTGAAGTTCTTGTCAAGCTCGGCGCCGCCGATCAGCAAAGCATTGGTCAGGCCCAGCGTCGCGAAATTCGCGATCAGCGCCTTCGTCTTGGCCTCGGTCAGCTTCAGCTCGTCGATGATGATGATCGACGCGCTCTTGGCCTTGGCCGAGAGAGCATGCTTGAGGCCGAGAGCGCGAACCTTCTTCGGCAGTTCGTGCTCGTGGCTGCGAACGACCGGGCCGTGGGCCTTGCCGCCGCCGCGGAACTGCGGAGCGCGTGCCGAATGGTGACGGGCGCGGCCCGTACCCTTCTGCTTGTACATCTTGGCGCCGGTGCGCGCGATCTCGGCGCGACCCTTGGTCTTGTGCGTGCCCTGCTGCTTCTTGGCAAGCTGCCAGCGCACGACGCGCTGCAGGATGTCTTCGCGCGGATCAAGGCCGAAAATCTCGTCGGAGAGTTCCACCTTGCCGGCGTCCTTGCCGCCCAGCGTTGTGATCTTGAGATCCATTATTCCGCTCCCTCTGTGGCCGGAGCCTCGTTCTTGGCGCCACTTTCGGCAGCAACGGCGCGGATCGCGGCAGGCTTCGGCGCATTGGCCGGCAGTGCCACCTTGGCCGCATCGCGGACCAGGATCCAGGCGCCCTTCGATCCGGGAACCGCACCGCGGATCAGGATCAGGCCGCGGTCGGCGTCGGTCGATACGATCTCGACATTCTGCGTGGTGACGCGGGTGTCGCCCATGTGGCCAGCCATATGCTTGCCCTTGAACACTTTGCCCGGGTCCTGGCGCTGGCCGGTCGAACCGTGCGTACGGTGCGAAACCGAGTTACCGTGCGTTGCACGGCCACCGCCCATGTGGTGGCGCTTGATGACGCCCTGAAAGCCCTTGCCGATCGTCGTGCCCGTCACATCGACCTTCTGGCCGGCGACGAAGTGCTCGACGGTGATCTCGGCGCCGACATCGATCATGTTGTCGGCGGAGACGCGGAACTCTGCGACCTTCGCCTTCGGCTCGACGGAAGCGGTCGCGAAATGGCCGCGCATCGCCTTCGACGTGTTCTTCACCTTGGCAAGGCCAACGCCGAGCTGAACGGCGGTGTAGCCATTCTTCTCTTGCGTGCGCTGGGCCACGACCTGGCAGTTCTCCATCAGGAGAACGGTGACGGGAACATGTTCCCCGGCATCGTTATAGATGCGGGTCATTCCCACCTTCTTTGCAATCACACCTGAACGCATCGGTTCAATTCCTTTAGAGTTCCGGGCCAGGGGCACCGCCCCTTACCGCGCTCTCATTCCCTTAGAGCTTGATCTCGACGTCGACGCCGGCGGCCAGATCGAGCTTCATCAAAGCATCGACCGTCTGCGGGGTCGGATCGACGATGTCGAGCAGACGCTTGTGCGTGCGCATCTCGAACTGCTCGCGGCTCTTCTTGTCGACGTGAGGCGACCGGTTGACCGTGAACTTTTCGATCCGCGTCGGCAGCGGAATGGGGCCGCGGACGTTTGCACCGGTACGCTTGGCCGTCGACACGATTTCCTTCGTCGAGGCGTCGAGCACGCGGTGGTCAAACGCCTTAAGGCGGATGCGGATATTCTGTCCGTTCATGCGTCACTTCCTTGTTCTGGCGCGGCGCGGGCAACTCCCGCGCCCGCGACAGATCGGTTTAAGTCCAAATTACTCTTTGATGGTGACGACGATGCCGGCACCGACGGTGCGGCCGCCTTCACGGATAGCGAAGCGCAGCTTCTCTTCCATGGCGATCGGCACGATCAGCTCGACATCGACCGTGATGTTGTCGCCCGGCATCACCATCTCGGTGCCTTCCGGCAGCGACACGATGCCGGTCACGTCGGTCGTGCGGAAGTAGAACTGCGGACGGTAGTTGGTGAAGAACGGCGTGTGACGGCCACCTTCGTCCTTGGTCAGGATGTAGGCTTCGGCCACGAACTTCTTGTGCGGCTTCACCGTGCCCGGCTTGGCCAGAACCTGGCCGCGCTCGACACCTTCACGATCAACGCCGCGCAGCAGCGCGCCGATGTTGTCGCCAGCCTGGCCCTGATCGAGCAGCTTGCGGAACATTTCCACGCCCGTGCAGGTCGTCTTGGTCGTCGGACGGATGCCGATGATTTCGAGTTCCTCGCCGACCTTGACCACGCCGCGCTCGACGCGGCCGGTCACGACCGTGCCGCGGCCCGAGATCGAGAACACGTCTTCGATCGGCATCAGGAACGGCTTGTCGAGCGGACGGACCGGCGTCGGGATGTAGGCATCGACCGCAGCCATCAGCTCGCGGATCGCGTCTTCACCGATCTTCTTGTCCGAGTCTTCGAGAGCAGCCAGAGCCGAACCCTTGACGATCGGAATGTCGTCGCCGGGGAATTCGTTCTTGGTCAGAAGCTCGCGAACCTCGAGCTCGACCAGTTCGAGCAGCTCGGCGTCGTCGACCTGGTCGACCTTGTTCAGGAACACCACGATCGACGGCACGCCGACCTGACGGGCCAGCAGGATGTGCTCGCGGGTCTGCGGCATCGGGCCGTCGGCAGCCGACACGACCAGGATCGCGCCGTCCATCTGCGCGGCGCCGGTGATCATGTTCTTCACATAGTCGGCGTGGCCGGGGCAGTCGACGTGAGCGTAGTGGCGGTTGGCCGTCTCGTATTCGACGTGAGCCGTCGAGATCGTGATGCCGCGCGCCTTCTCTTCAGGGGCAGCGTCGATCTGGTCGTAGCGCTTGTATTCGCCAAAATACTTGGTGATCGCCGCCGTCAGCGACGTCTTGCCATGGTCGACGTGGCCAATCGTGCCGATGTTCACGTGAGGCTTGTTACGCTCGAATTTACCTTTGGCCATAATCGTTCTCCGTCTATTCTACCCGCTTGGGGGAAATTGTTATTCGCTCTTCAGATCCGGCACCGCGCAAGAGACGCGACGTCGATGGCTAAGGAACCCTTACGCGTATTTCTTCTGGACTTCCTGGGCCACTGCGGTCGGGACCGGCTCGTAGTGATCGAACTGCATCGTGTAGGCCGCACGGCCCTGGCTCATCGAGCGCAGGTTGTCGACATACTTGAACATGTTGGCGAGCGGCACCATCGCGTTGATGACCACGGCGACACCACGTGCTTCCTGACCCTGGATCTGGCCACGACGACCGTTCAGATCGCCGATGACGCTGCCGACATAGTCTTCCGGCGTCACGACTTCGACCTTCATGATCGGCTCGAGCAGCTGCACGCCAAGCTTGGGTGCTGCTTCACGGAAGCAGGCGCGGCCGGCGATTTCGAAGGCCAGAACGCTGGAGTCGACATCGTGGTAAGCGCCGTCGATGAGGGTCGCCTTGACGCCGATCATCGGGAAGCCCGCGAACGGACCCGAGGTCATGACGCTGTTGATGCCCTTTTCGACACCAGGGATGTATTCCTTCGGCACGGCGCCGCCGACGATCTTGGTATCGAACTCGAACTCGCTGCTATCGGGGTTCGGCTCGAACAGGATCTTGACGCGAGCGAACTGACCGGTACCGCCGGTCTGCTTCTTGTGCGTGTAGTCCTGCTCGTGCTTGCGGGTGATCGTCTCGCGATAGGCCACCTGTGGTGCGCCGACATTGGCCTCGACCTTGAACTCGCGACGCATGCGGTCGACGATGATGTCGAGGTGGAGTTCGCCCATGCCGGAAATGATGGTCTGGCCGCTTTCCTCGTCGGTCTTGACGCGGAAGGACGGATCCTCGGCGGCCAGGCGGTGAAGGGCGAGGCCCATCTTTTCCTGGTCGTTCTTGGTCTTCGGCTCGATGGCGATCTGGATGACCGGATCGGGGAATTCCATGCGCTCGAGAATGACCGGATGCAGCGGATCGCTCAGCGTGTCGCCGGTGGTCGTGTCCTTGAGACCGGCAAGAGCAACGATATCGCCGGCAAAAGCCTCTTCGACGTCGGCGCGCGAGTTCGCATGCATCTGCAGCATGCGGCCGATGCGCTCTTTCTTGCCCTTCACGGTGTTGTCGACCGAGATGCCCTTGGTGAGCCTGCCCGAATAGATGCGCGCAAAGGTCAGCGAACCGACGAACGGGTCGTTCATGATCTTGAAGGCGAGCATCGACAGCGGCTCGTTGTCGTCGGCATGACGCTCGATCTCGGCGTCGGTCTTGGCATCGACGCCCTTGATGGCGGGAACATCGGCCGGCGACGGCAGATATTCGACGACGGCGTCGAGCAGCGGCTGCACGCCCTTGTTCTTGAAGGCCGAGCCACAGAACATCGGGTAGAACTTGACCGCGATGGTGCCCTTGCGGATCAGCGCGCGAATCTCGTCATTCGACGGCATCTTGCCTTCGAGGTAATTCTCAAGCGCCGTCTCGTCCATTTCGACGGCAGCCTCGATCATCTTCTCGCGGTATTCTTCGGCACGAGCCTTGAGGTCGTCCGGGATCTCGACGATATCCCAGGCAGCGCCCAGCGTCTCGTCGCGCCAGACCAGCGCGTTCATCTCGACGAGGTCGACAACGCCCTTGAACTCGGTCTCGGCGCCAATCGGCAGCTGCATGACAACAGCATGCGCACCGAGGCGCGAGCCGATCATCTCGACCGAGCGATAGAAGTCGGCGCCGATCTTGTCCATCTTGTTGCAGAAGATCATGCGCGGAACGCGATACTTGTCGGCCTGGCGCCAGACAGTCTCGGTCTGCGGCTCAACACCGGCATTGGCATCGAGCAGCGCGATGGCGCCGTCGAGCACGCGCAGCGAACGCTCGACCTCGATGGTGAAGTCGACGTGGCCGGGGGTGTCGATGATGTTGAAGCGGTGCATCTTGCCGTCACGAGCCTTCCAGAAGGTCGTGGTCGCGGCGGACGTGATGGTGATGCCGCGCTCCTGCTCCTGCTCCATCCAATCCATGGTGGCAGCGCCGTCGTGGACTTCGCCGATCTTGTGCGACTTGCCCGTGTAGTAGAGGACGCGCTCGGTGGTCGTCGTCTTACCGGCGTCAATATGCGCCATGATACCGAAATTGCGGTAGTCTTCGATTTTGTATTCGCGGGCCATCGTAGCTGCCTCTCAGTCTCGTTCGCGCTTTACCAGCGGTAGTGCGCGAAAGCGCGGTTGGCTTCAGCCATCTTGTGGGTGTCTTCACGCTTCTTGACAGCGGTGCCGCGGTTGTTGGCCGCGTCCATCAGCTCGCCGGAGAGGCGGTCGACCATCGTGGTCTCGTTGCGGTTGCGGGCCGCAGCAATCAGCCAGCGAATGGCCAATGCCTGGCGGCGCTCGGGGCGCACGTCGACCGGAACCTGGTAGGTGGCGCCGCCGACACGGCGCGAACGCACTTCCACATGCGGCGCGACATTGTCGAGCGCCTGATGGAAGACGGTGACCGGCTCCTGCTTGGTCTTCGACTGAACCTGGTCGAGCGCGCCGTAGACGATGGTCTCGGCGACCGACTTCTTGCCGTCATACATGACGGCGTTCATGAACTTGGTGACGATCAGATCGCCGAACTTCGGGTCCGGATTGATCTCACGCTTTTCTGCACTGTGACGACGCGACATGGCTTTTGTCTCTCAATCTCATAGCCCGACGCACTCAAGGAGCGCCAAGGCCGGAAAATCTTACTTCGGACGCCCCTTACTTCGGGCGCTTGGCGCCGTACTTCGAACGGCGCTGCTTGCGGTTCTTCACACCCTGCGTGTCGAGCACGCCGCGGATGATGTGGTAGCGAACGCCCGGAAGATCCTTGACGCGGCCGCCGCGGATCATCACCACGGAGTGTTCCTGAAGGTTGTGGCCTTCGCCGGGGATGTACCCGATCACTTCAAAACCATTGGTCAGGCGGATCTTGGCCACCTTGCGCAGCGCCGAGTTCGGCTTCTTCGGCGTCGTTGTATAGACGCGCGTGCAGACGCCCCGCTTCTGCGGGTTCTGCTGCATGGCCGGGACCTTGTTGCGCTTCACCGGCGCAATGCGCGGCTTGCGGATCAGCTGGTTGACGGTAGGCATTAAACCCTCTTGTCTCTCAATTCCGTGTCTCGCCCGGTCAGGGCCGCTCAAAGCGTCATTTCCATACGCAAATTCGGGCCATAAACCGCGCCTCGCGGTCTTGCCCGAACAAAAGGCAGAGGAAGCGGAAGCCGCTTCGTGCACGCCGGAAATGTCTTTTCGCTCGTAAAACGAACCCTGTTTGAGGCAAACTCCAAAGCGTGTCGCTTCGGAAGGGAGAGCCTCACATCGGTTCTGACTGGGCGGCTTCTACCCGTAAGACCGCGGACCGTCAAGCCCGGAGCACCAAATATTGCGCGCCGACCAAGGCTTGGCAGCCATGCGAAAACCGCATGTAATTTTCTTTCGCATTTCTGCAAGAGCGAGGAAGAAAGTGACAAGCCTTCAGGCAAAGTGAATGGGTTTGCGCTGTTGCGCGGCCTTGCTTCATGCGAAAAGGCCGCATGAGC
>NZ_RZQP01000290.1:0-6592 GCF_003998165.1 Mesorhizobium sp. M7A.F.Ca.US.007.01.2.1
ATGTCTATACCAAGGGCAAAAAATTCATCCATGTCGACATCGAGCCGACGCAGATCGGCCGTGTCTTCGCGCCGGATCTCGGCGTCGTTTCGGATGCTGGTGCTGCGCTGAAGATGCTGCTCGACGTCGCCACCGAGTGGAAGACGGCAGGCAGACTGCGCGACTGGTCCGGCTGGGCGAAGGAATGCCAAGCTCGCAAGAAGACGATGAAGCGCAAGACGCATTTCGACCAGGTGCCGCTGAAGCCGCAGCGTGTCTATGAGGAGATGAACAAGGCGTTCGGCCGCGACGTCACCTACGTCACCACGATCGGCCTGTCGCAGATCGCCGGCGCGCAGTTCCTGCATGTCTACAAGCCGCGCAACTGGATCAATTGCGGCCAGGCCGGCCCGCTCGGCTGGACCTTGCCGGCTGCCCTTGGCGTGCGCGCCGCCGATCCCGACCGGACCATCGTGGCGCTGTCGGGCGACTATGATTTCCAGTTCATGATCGAGGAACTGGCGGTCGGCGCCCAGCACAAGCTGCCCTATCTCCATGTCGTGGTGAACAACGCCTATCTCGGCCTGATCCGCCAGGCGCAGCGGGGTTTCTCGATGGACTTTGAGGTCGACCTTGCCTTCGAGAACATCAACCGGGCAGGCGATCCCGAGGCCGGCTACGGCGTCGACCATGTTGCCGTCGCCGAGGCCATGGGCTGCAAGGCGGTCAGGGTGCGCAAGCCGGAAGAGTTCGCCGGTGCCTTCAAGGAGGCGCAGCGGTTGATGAAAGAACACCGGGTTCCGGTTGTCCTCGAATTCATCCTCGAACGCGTCACCAACATCTCGATGGGCACCGAGATCGACAAGATCACCGAATTCGAGGACCTTGCCGAGAGCCACGAAGATGCGCCGACGTCGATCGTCATGCTGGATTAGGCTTGGCGGAGAAAAGGAGAAAAAGAATGCCGCGTTTTTCAGCCAATCTTTCGATGCTCTTTGGCGAGCATGAGTTCCTCGACCGTTTCGATGCCGCCGCCCGCGCGGGGTTCAAGGGTGTCGAATATATCGGCCCCTATGACCATGCGCCCGATGCCGTCGCCGCCCGGCTGAAGAAGAACGGCCTGACCCAGGTGCTGTTCAACCTGCCGGCCGGCGACTGGGGCAAGGGCGAACGCGGCATTGCCGTGCTGCCGGACCGCGTGCCGGAATTCCGCCAGGGCATCGCCAAGGCGATCACCTACGCGCAGGCGCTCGGCTGCCAGCAGGTCAATTGCCTGGCCGGCATCGCGCCCGCCGGCGCCGACCGCAAGGTGCTGGAGGACGTCTTTGCCGAAAACCTCGCCTTCGCGGCGGAAAAGCTGGAGCAGGCCGGCATCAGGCTGCTGATCGAGCCGATCAACACGCGCGATATCCCGGGCTTCTTTCTCAACTATTCCGATCAGGCGCTGGCGCTTATCGACCGTGTCGGGTCGAAGAACCTGTTCCTGCAATACGACATCTATCACATGCAGATCATGGAGGGGGATCTCGCCCGTACCATCGAGGTAAACCTCGACCGCATCGCGCATATCCAGCTTGCGGACAATCCAGGCCGTCACGAGCCGGGGACGGGCGAGATCAATTTTCCCTTCCTGTACGAGCACATCGACCGCATCGGCTATTCGGGGTGGATCGGGGCGGAATACAAGCCGAAGGCCGGGACGGAGGCTGGGCTGGGGTGGTTTCAAGCATTAGCCGGGCAGGGAAGTGCTGCGGCCTAGCCAACGCCGCGCCCCCTCATCCGGCCCTTCGGGCCACCTTCTCCCGAGGGGAGAAGAGACAGGCACCAACGTCGGCTTCTCTTCTCCCCTCGGGGGAAGATGGCCGCGCTAGCGGCCGGATGAGGGGGCGTTTCACACAAGCAACTGGAGAACCAAAATGGAAACCATCGGCTTCATTGGCCTCGGCATCATGGGCGCACCGATGGCGGGGCACCTGTTGGACGCGGGCTACAGGGTCATAGCCAGCGACCATCGATCGAAATTCTCAGCCGATCTCGTCGCCAAGGGCCTAACGTCAGTCACCGGCCATGCTGCCGTGGCGAAGGCCGCCGACATCATCATTCTGATGGTGCCCGACACACCGCAGGTCGCCGATGTGCTGTTTAACGAGAACGGCGTCGCGTCCGGTCTGACCAAAGGCAAGCTGGTCATCGACATGAGCTCGATCTCACCGATCGAGACCAAGATTTTTGCCAGGAAAATCAACGATCTAGGCTGCGACTATCTCGACGCGCCGGTCTCGGGCGGCGAGGTTGGCGCCAAGGCGGCGTCGCTCACCATCATGGTCGGCGGCGAGGAGAAACCCTTCGAGCGCGCCAAGCCCGTGTTCGAGAAGATGGGCAAGAACATCACCCTGGTCGGGCCCAACGGCGTTGGCCAGACCACCAAGGTGGCCAACCAGATCGTCGTTGCGCTGACTATTGAAGCCGTCGCCGAAGCGCTTGTTTTTGCTTCGAAAGCCGGCGCGGATCCGGCCAAGGTCAGGCAGGCGCTGATGGGCGGGCTGGCGGCTTCGCGCATTCTGGAAGTGCATGGCGAGCGTATGGTCAAGCGCACCTTCGCCCCGGGTTTTCGGATCGAACTGCACCAGAAGGATCTGAACCTCGCGCTTGAGGGCGCGAAAGCGCTCGGCGTGTCGCTGCCCAACACGTCGACCACGCAGCAACTGTTCAACGCCTGCGCGGCCAATGGCGGCGCCAAGGAGGATCATTCGGCACTGGTCAGGGCGCTTGAGAGGATGGCCGATTTCGAGGTCGGCAGCGAGGCAGCCGGCACCCAGGGCAAAGCGGCATAGGTCAGGAGAGGGCGGCGCAACGTTCCCAAGCCGCCAACTCCTGGCCCATCGAAGAACGGGTTCCGGCGTCTGTCGGGACCCGTTTCTCGTCGAGATGGTTTTTTGGCTTAGCCGCGCTTCAAAAATGCCCGTGCCACGTAAAGGCTGATCGCTGCGGCATTCGATACGTTGAGCGAATGGATGGCGCCGGGCATGTCGAGCCGCGCCAGCGTGGTCACCGTCTCGCGGGTCTTCTGGCGCAGGCCCTTGCCCTCGGCGCCCAGCACCAGTGCGATCTTTTCTCCGGCAAAGCTCTTTTCGAGTTCGGCCGGCGCGTCCGAATCAAGCCCGATGGTGCGAAAGCCGGCCTCGTGCAGCTGGCCGAGCGCTTCGGCGAGGTTCTTCACCTCGATCTGGTCGATGTGCTCCAGCGCGCCCGAGGCGGATTTCGCCAGCACGCCCGATTCCTGCGGGCTGTGGCGGGCCGTGGTGATCAGCGCGCCGGCGCCGAAGGCGACCGCCGAGCGCAGGATGGCGCCGACATTGTGCGGGTCGGTGATCTGGTCGAGCACCAGCACCAGCTTCGCGTCACCAAGCGCATCGAGCCGCTTGGCTTTCAACGGCTCGGCCTCGATCAGCACACCCTGATGCACGGCATCCGACCCGGTGATCTTGTCGATATCCCTGGGCTCGACCAGTTCCGTCTTGAAGGGCAAGGCGGCGAGATCGGCGATTTCGAGGCGCTCGGCCGCATTGCGCGTCACCAGCATCTTCTTGATCTTGCGGCGCGGATTGTCGAGTGCGGCGCGAACCGTGTGCAGGCCGTAGAGCCGCACCAGTCCGTCCGCGGCATTTTCGCCCGGCGGAACCGGCTGTCGAGGCCGGAACGCCGGCGCGCCGCCGCTTTTCTCGTCGCGATAGGCGCGGCGCAGCTTGGCGTAATGGGTGTCTTTGGGGGTGTTGGTTTTATCGCTCATGGCTGGCTTCTATAGCGGTGTCCTCCGGCCAAGGATATGGCCCGCCGTCACAGCCGGCGAACAACATCGAAAAACGCTGGCTGCGCGGTTGACACCCAATGGCCTTGCCGCCATAAGGCGCTGCGCTGGTTTCGGAGAACACATAACTCGGGTCCGGATCGGCGCGAATGCCTCGTTGCATGGCTCCGGCGGCAGACTGGAGAGGTGCCCGAGTGGTTAAAGGGGACGGACTGTAAATCCGTTAGCTTAGCTTACGTTGGTTCGAATCCAACCCTCTCCACCACTGCCGGCCCGGAAGCCCTGAAACGCGACAAGAATCGGACCGAAAAGTGCATGGCGCTTTTCGGATGAATCCGGTACTTCAGGTAAGGCGCGGGTATAGCTCAGTGGTAGAGCAGCAGCCTTCCAAGCTGAATATGCGGGTTCGATTCCCGCTACCCGCTCCAGACACTCATCCCATCACCGGCAAGCCGAAGCACTGCGCACGAAGCGCAGCGCTCCAATTGTCGTGGCTGCGCCGCGTCAGCTGTTGAACGCGGATGCGACCTGGTGCTGCTGCGGCACCTGGCCGTTCGGCGTCAGCTTGTCGACGATGCCGGGCAGGGCGGTGGACAGTTGCTTGAGCAGTTCCTGCTCGTCCAGTCCGGTCCGTTGCGCGATCTCGCGGATGATCTGCGGTCCGATCGCGGCGCCAAGATCGTTGGCGTTGATCGACTGGTTCTGGCCGGTTCCGACCCAGGAGTCCGCGGTGTTGCCGTGACCGGCGTCCCGGAGCTTTTCGAGCAGTCCGCCCAGGCCGCCCAGCAGGCCACCGTCGGCGGATGTGGTTTCCGTCGGGACGGGGGCGGTCGGAGCGGGCGCGGGAGACTGTTCCGGCTCTTCGGCACTTCTGCCGCTCAGCATCTTGCCGACCAGCAATGCGCCGAGTGCGATCATCAGAGGTTTGGTGATGTTGCCGCCGGGAACGGCGTTGTCAAAAAGTCCCATCGTGGATCCTCCATAGCGACCAAGGCCCGACCCCTCCTCAACAATGAAGCATTCGGGCGGAATTTCAAGCTGGCTTGAGGTTTTGACAATCATATGAA
Organism: Mesorhizobium sp. M7A.F.Ca.US.007.01.2.1; assembly: GCF_003998165.1. Taxonomy (NCBI): domain Bacteria; kingdom Pseudomonadati; phylum Pseudomonadota; class Alphaproteobacteria; order Hyphomicrobiales; family Phyllobacteriaceae; genus Mesorhizobium; species Mesorhizobium sp. M7A.F.Ca.US.007.01.2.1. The sequence goes on from NZ_RZQP01000290.1 coordinate 4,855, forward strand.
AATGTTCGGCTGGCGAGGGGATGGAGAGGAAAAAATGGGTATCATCAGCTGGATCATTCTCGGCGTGGTCGCCGGCTTCATAGGCAGCAAGATCGTCAACAAGACCGGCCAGGGTGTCATAATGGATATCGTGCTGGGCATCGTCGGCGCCATTGTCGGCGGGCTGATCTTCAGTGCCTTCGGCGCATCTGGCGTCACCGGTCTCAACATCTACAGCCTGATCGTTGCCGTCATCGGGGCGGTGGTTGTTCTGTGGGCCTACCATCAGTTCAGCGCAAGGCGGACGCTTTAGGCGCCTGCGGATCGTCTGAGGTTTCGAGTTTCTGAAGGCAAGGCCGGCTTCAGGCCGGTGTGCCCGGCTGTGGCTTGCCTATGGCATCGGGGCGGCGAAAATAAAGATCGGCGTTCCCGCAATGAAACGAGGCTAGGCGACGACGGCCAACCGGCGCTGGCGCTGATCCAGCGACACGATGGTCAGCCCGCTGCCGACGACCAGCAGGATGCCACAGACCGCCAATGTGTTGGGGAATTGCCCGAACACCAGCAGGCCCGAAATGACCGCCCAGACGGTGAAGCAATAGTAGAACGGCGCCACGGCGCTGGTCGGTCCGACGCGATAGGCCATGAAGATGAAGAAGTGGCCGAAGATCAGGAAAAATCCAGCACCTGCCATCAGCAGCAGGTGATGCGCCCCGGGCATGACCCAGCGCTCGGAAACAAGATGCGCGGCGCCGGCGCCGATCAGCACCACCACGACGGCGGAAATCGCCACGATCATCCCCGGCACCTCGGCCGAGACCCGCCGGCCGGCTAGGTCGCGCGCCGCTGCAAGGGCTGCGTTGCCGAGCGCCAGCAGGGCATAGACCGAAATGCCTTGCATGGTCGGCTGCGCCACCATCAGCGCGCCGACGAAGCCGAGCCCGATCAGCGCCATGCGCCGGCCGCCGATCCGCTCGCCAAACAGGATCGAGGAGCCAACCAGCATCAAGAGCGGCGTGATCTGGCCGAGCGCGGTGGAATCGGCGATCTGCATGTTGGCGAGCGCGACCACATAGCAAAGGATCGCCGCCAGTTCGAGCACGTTCCGGCTCAGGACGCGCTTGTCGAAGATCAGCGGGATCTGCTTGCCGTAGCCCAGCGCGAACAGCAGCGGGAAGCCCCAGAGGGCCGCCGCGGCACCCCGCAGAAACAGCACCTCATAAGACGGCAGGCCCGCCGTCGCGAGCTTCATCATCGTGTCGTTGACGAGATACGACCCCGTCGAGACGATCATGAACAGCGGGCCGCGGATAGAGGCAGGGATGAAATGCATCCGGCCACAAGATCAGAGGCGGATGGCGGCGGCAATGGTCCATGGCCTGGCCATGATTCAGACAGGGCCGGGCAAGCAGGCCGGCGCTTTCGCGGCCTCGATCGGTCGGCCCGCTACCCCTTCATTTTGCCCGGAGCCTTCCTATATCAGCGCCACATCCCCGCAATCGGATCGATGGTTCGGACTGAGTGAGACGGCACCCGGCCAAAAGACGCTTGTGTTTTTTGGCCTTTGTCGCTAATCGCCCCGCATTCGACTGAACTGAAGGTCTTCGACCGAACTGAAGATCCGGGCCGTCCAAGGAAAGAGACAATGGCAAAAGGTAAATTCGAGCGTAACAAGCCTCACGTGAACATCGGCACGATTGGCCACGTCGACCATGGCAAGACGTCGCTGACGGCGGCGATCACCAAGTATTTTGGCGAA
>NZ_RZQP01000291.1:0-6581 GCF_003998165.1 Mesorhizobium sp. M7A.F.Ca.US.007.01.2.1
GCGTTCCTTCGCGGGAATCGGTGACGTGAACAATCACCAGCCTGCCATGACCGCCCTCTCTCAGCGAATTTGCAGAACTGTCAGCACACACCCTCCTTCATCACAAACCCAACCGAACAACTGGGCAGGTGTTCCAAAAAACGCCGAGTTCCAATAAGGACTCAGGTCCTGGTCCGCTATTGTCACCCCTTCCAAGTCGATGTGTTCGTCACAAATCTTGCGCAATTGAGAAAGGTCGCCCGGGCGTACAACTCTGATTTCCACAGTATTCTCCTGCTTCTCGTTCCGGCACACGTCAGGGGATTTGCTTGCGCAGTTGCCTGATGTGGCAGGTGAGCCAGCCCGCATATTGGCCGTCGTATTGTGGGCCGCGACGCTCACATGTGCGCACCCGATGAAGTGTAGATGTGTTTGTTTCAGGCAATGAGGCGCGTCTTGTGAGCACCGCCACGGTGGACCTGAAATCGCCTCACAGACGCTTGCCCACTGAACACGTCCCCGCCATGACCGGGGACGTGTTAAGGCACATTGCCTTCAGCCTCTGCAGAGGTCAGCGGTCTTGCTGCCGTCCGCAGGTTGTCTTTGCCGTAGCCGTATTTGCCGAATACTGCCATCATTTCGCCAGAGCCAACATAGTCCTGCATACGGCATTGAACGCGTCGACCGCAGCCTGCTCGTTGAGCTCGAAGGCGATAGCAGGATAGTTGGCTGGCGCGATGAACGAATCGGCCAGCTCAAGGCTGTGGTCCTTCTTAACAAGTCCAGTCGCTGTAAAGTAGTCGAGGGCACCGGCGGCGGCGCGACAGCCTGTCCGCCGGCGGTCCGGCGACCTGCATGATTTTGTCGTCGGCGATGCCTGACTTTTTCGCGTCCTGGACCGCGGTGTAGCCTGTATCACTGACGAAGGTGAGTCCCTTGTCACGCACATCCTCATAAGAATGCAGCCCTTCCGGGTTGCCCTTAGGCACCAGCAGTGCGCCTCTCTCCGTAGCGATCGGTTCGCTGAACAGCACGTTGCGGCAGCGCTCCGGCTTGATCCACATGCCGGCCGTGATGAAGTCGAAGCGGCTAGCCTGCAGGCCGGGGACAAGTGAGCCCCATTCGGTTACGACCGGCTCGATTCTATTCTCGTGTTTTTGCGCGACGCACGCAAATGCCAGACAATCCGATCCCCAAATTAATTCCCAGCACCGCAGGTTATTTGGTGTCCGCTTTTTCAACGAGACGCTCCATGAGCGTGCTGTAGGCGACAAAACCGGTGTGAGACCAGAAGGTCTTGCGGCCAGGATTGGTCTCCAGCACGTCGAGGAAAATCCTTGATTTGTTGTGGAAACGAGACCGAATAAGCAGCTCAAGGGTCCTGCAGCCAATCTCCGAACGTCGGTGTTGGCAGCTGACGTAGAATTGCCTCAAAAAGACGCGTTGCCCACTCGGCTCCGCATTGTCTGGCTCCAAACGATGAGTGGCGAGGCCCACAATCTCGCCGTTCTGGCTGAAGAGGTCGACCATCCAAATTTCGCGATTCACCAACTGAATAAACCGCTCCTTGAGTTCTGAAACCGTCATCGGGGTTTCGATGCTTCTCGGCCTCGATCAACTCGCGGTTCAACATTGCCAACTTGTCGAAATCTTCGGCGGCAGCTCTGCGAATCTCAATTGTCTCTGAAGCACTGTGATCCTCTCCTGACCCATGCGACCCACGCAGCGGGCTAGGCAATGCGCTCCTACATGTCCGTGGTGGGTAAAGCCCGTCCGCAGCCAAAAATCCTATGATTAGAGTTGTTCTCGATGACCTCCGATACGGATTCTCTCGCCGGGCTTATTTCGATTTGGTCGAGGTCATTGAATCCTGCATCGCCCGACAGCCGCGCCGTCGGTAGGGATCAGCAAGCGTTCAATTTCCAGATGGTGGCTGCGAGAGGCGGATACCAACGTTTCTCGTCTGAACGTAGCCGTCCAGCGCTTCCTGACCCTTCTCCCTGCCGTAGCCGGACTGGTTTATCCCACCGAACGGTGTTTCCACCCCGCCCACATACCACCCATTCACGTACACTTGACCGGCCCAAAGGCGGTCGGCGGTCCAGAGGGCCCGGTCAATATCCCGCGTGAACACGCCCGCTGCCAGACCGTGAACGGTGTCGTTCGCGAGATTGACGGCCATTCCCGGATTATCGAACGTGGTAACGGCAAGAACAGGACCGAATACTTCTTGCTGGAAGAGATTGCTGTCTCGCGCGACATCGGCAAACACCGTGGCCGCCATAAAGTAACCGCTCCGCTCCGAAAGCGCAGTCCCGCCGGTTACGAGTCGCGCGCCCTGCGAGAGGGCCGTCTGGCAGGCCCGCTCAACTCCTTGTCGTTGGTTTCGGGAGATCAACGGGGTGATGTCGCAGTTTTCGCGTCCTGGACCGACCGACAGTCCTTCGACGCAGACCCTCACTCTTTCCACCAGTTTGTCTGCAATAGAACGTTCCACAATAAGACGTGTAAGGTTGTTGCAATTCTGGCCTGCATTCAGAAAGGTCCCGACGCGTACCGCTTCCACAACGCAGTCGAGGTCGGCATCGGAATACACAACTGCAGCCGACTTTCCGCCCAGTTCCATTATGCAGGGCACGATCCGATCCGCTGCCGTCTTGAGCACCGTCCGCCCAGTAGTAATCGAGCCCGTGAAGACGATGTGGCGAACGTCGGGATGTTCGATCAGCGCCTGGCCTGCCGTTTGGCCGTATCCAGTGAGCACGTTGACCGCTCCGGCAGGCAGCCCCGCTGTCTCACAGGCACGCGCAAGTTCAACTCCGGAAAGGGGAGCTAGTTCCGGCGACTTCACCACGACTGAGTTGCCGGTTGCGATGGCGCAGGCCAGCGAGCGGGCCGTCAGTTCAAGTGGACCATTCCACGGAACGATCTGGGCGGACACGCCGAAGGGACTTCTGACTGTGTAGTTGACCAGGTTGGCCCCGCGCGGGATCGAGCGCCCTTCAAGTTTGTCGGCCAAGCCACCATAGTATCGCAGGTATCTGATGGCGGTCTGAACCTCGCCATCGGCAAGTTCCAATGCCTTCCCCGTCTCCGCGCAGTTAATGGCTGCGATCTCGTCGAAACGCGCTTCAAGGGCGTCGGCAACGCGAAACAACATGCGACCGCGATCATACGGATGCATGTCTATCAGCACGCGGTCGCGAAAAACGCGGTGAGCAGCAGTAACGGCAAGCTCGATGTCTTGGGGTCCTGCTTCAGCTACGACAGCAATCGTTTCGGCGCTCGCCGGGTCATCGACCTCGATGCGTGTGCCGGACACAGAATCCCGCCACTCGCCATCGATATAATTTTTGACTACGTCGTTGCTGGCCATCCAGTCCTCTTTCTTATCGCTCGATTTTCTTCGAATTGGCGCAGCGACAGTGGTCGGCGCCGCAGGAAGAACGGCAACCGTGGTATCGGTCCGGCAGTGAAAGCCCTAGTCTGCCGTTCAGCCGCTCCGAGTTCGCCCACTGCCACATGCCACGGAACGGCCTTCCCGTTCCGTGACTGCGAGCGGCCCGATTTTGGACCTGCTAGTGGCCCGGTGCTTTGTCGGCTAGCGAGCCGCGCCTCCACCGTCGAGGGTAGTCGCTACTGCGCCAATGCTGTCGCGAATGATGGACAGACCACGCCGAAGGTCAGCCTCGGCGATGGTGAGGGCAGTCATGAACTTAAGCACCTCACCGTATGAGCCGGCGATCTCGATCACCAAGCCCCGACGAAAAGCCTCCTGGGAGACCAGACCTGGCAAGGAGTGGTGCTTCGGTGAAACGAGTCCGTACATCAGACCGCGGCCTCGCACGCTCAGGCCGAGGGTGGGGAATTCCTCGGTAATCGCGTTGAGTTCTTGGACCAAGATCGCAGACTTGCGAGCGATCTCATCCTCGAACTTGGAGTCGGACCAGTAAGCTTCGAGGGCCGCACGAGCAGTGACGAAAGCATAGTTGTTGCCTCTGAAGGTCCCGGTGTGTGCGCCCGGGGCCCAGACATCAAGTTCAGGCTTGATGAGAATAAGGGCCATTGGGGTTCCGATCGCCGACAAAGATTTGGACAGGGTAACGATGTCCGGCACAATTGCAGCCGCTTCGAAACTGAAGAAACTGCCCGCGCGACCGACCCCGGCCTGGATGTCATCGAGGATCATCAAGATTCCGTGCCGCGACGTTAGCTCGCGCAGCCGTTGCAGCCAAGTAACGCTCGCAGCATTGATGCCGCCTTCACCTTGGATCCCTTCCAGGATCACCGCGGCAGGTTTGTCGAGGCCACTGTTGGGGTCATTGAGAAGCTTTTCGAAGTAATCGATTGTGTCAACTGACGCCCCCAGGTAGCCTTCGTATGGCAACGATGTCACATGGGCGAGGGGAAACCCGGCAGCGGCCCGGTGCTCCTTGTTTCCCATCGCTGCCAATGCTCCAGCGCTTTCCCCATGGAACGAGTTGGTAAACGAGACGATGTTCGATCTCCCGGTCACCTGGCGAGCCAGTTTTAGACTCGCTTCGACCGCGTTCGTACCTGTGGGGCCGGGAAACTGTAATTTGTATGTCAGACCACGAGGCTTGAGAATGTATCGCTCGAAAGCTTCGATGAAGGCTTTCTTGGCCGTCGTGGCAAGGTCCAGCCCATGCACAATTCCGTCGCGCTCGATATAATCCAGCAGCGCCTTCTTGATGACGGGGTTGTTGTGCCCATAATTCAAAACGCCTGCACCGGCGAAAAAGTCGAGATATTCCCGACCGTCTGCAGCGATGAGAGTGGTCCCGACTCCGCGATCGAATAGGGCGGGGAAGGCGCGGACGTAGCTGCGCACCTCAGACTCCAGGCGATTGAAAACCGCGAGACCTGCATCCATTTCAGGTGCGAATTGCTTGCTCATAGGCGAACTCCTCAATCTGAAGCCTGCAAAGCCAGGCCTCTTCTGCTTTATGAAGTGGCGTGTAGGTGCCGTTGTGAGACAATAGCGCGCTACATTGGGCGCCTTGCGCAAATTCTGAGCGGCGGGATGCAGTAATTATGCGAAATTGCCGGCAGGTTGCATAAGGCCGGCGGTTTGTGTGGCTGCGGTGACGATTTTTCCCAACCACCTCAAGACGGCTGCATTTGATGCAGCAACCGGGGCAGGCGAACCTAGCGCTCGATTCCCTATACACAGATGAGACTCTTGGCAGCGTGAGCCAACGAATGGAAGCCGAAGCGCGGAAATAGAGGTCCCCCCTATCATCATCGTCCAGTCGGCTTAGCGTTTAAGTTCCGAGACGTTTCCTCGGCCGAACTGGGCGCAAGGCCTCGGCTTTTGACCGTCGGCTGCCATTGTCAGTTGGGCGATGGTGGACAGCACTCTTCGGCCAATGGCTATAACTGACGTCGAGGACGATAGCCGACTTTGGTCCCATGCCTGGCCTGATCGTTTGGGCTTCCGTCTGCGCGGGGTTGAGGCTACAGTCGAGTGCATATCGCAGTTTTTCTGCGCAAATTGCAGCTATTCCGGAGAATGACCATGGAATTGGATCGGATAGATCTGAAAATCTTAAGCGCTGTTCAGCGCAACAATCGCCAAACAACGGAAGAATTGGGCCAACTGGCCGGTATATCGCCCACGGCCTGTCAGCGGCGATTGAAGCAGTTGCGACAAATTGGCGTAATTGAGGCTGATGTTGCAATCGTGTCGCCTGAGGCGGTGGGCAGGTCCCTGATGATGCTGGTCTTGGTCGACATTGAGCGCTATCGTTCCGACGTCATCGATCGCTTCAAGCAGTCTCTACAGAAGGCGCCTGAAGTAATGAGCGCGTATGCGGTCACCGGTAACGCCGATTTCGTTCTCCTTCTCTCCGTGCGTGACTTGGCAGAGTACGACGCATTCTCGAGGCGTTTCTTCTTTGATAGCCCGGCTGTTAGAAATTACAGCACGATGATTGTGATGGATCGCACGAAGGTAACCTTGGCGGTGCCAATCGATGTATAGAACGCGCAATCTTACGCGCATTCAACAACTGGTTGATCCGATTCACCGATGACTGGCGCAAGGGTCAGCCGCCTTGCCCGCCGGCCATGATTGGGACGGGAGTTTTCGTACCGCTAAAGCGGCGATGGAGCGCAAGGCGAAGCATCATTCTGCTCCTTACAACGGCCTCGTCAGCGCGATGCTGCAAAAGCACTTCTGGACCTACCGGGCTGCATTCTGATGTATCTCGCGATAGGTTTGTCCCCTTCAGTCGCGATGCGCTTTGTCCACTTAAGTCACGACGCTCCGGCATCGCCTTCAGCCCTGATGGACTGCTGGCAAGGTCATGTTTAAACGTTCCGCCCCGTTGGGAGGCCGCCATAATGCGAATCTCTTAAGAATGCGCTGATTTCCTGCGTCCTGCAAGATAATTGCGCGTTTTTGCTTGCTCGCCGTCTGCTAGATTTTTGCCCGACTCAGACATTTGCGAGTTTGCGTGGTTTTCGATTATATCGTCGTGGGTGGTGGCTCCTCTGGATGCGTGATGGCGAGCAGGCTCTCCGCCTATGGCGCTCGCGTGCTGCTCATTGAAGCTGGCCCTGATACGCCGCCGAATGCC
>NZ_RZQP01000292.1:0-6575 GCF_003998165.1 Mesorhizobium sp. M7A.F.Ca.US.007.01.2.1
GCCCATAGGCGTTCGCGCATGGCTTTGGTCAGGGCGATGTTTGCTGATCCGACGTAGCGGCGTTCCGCATCGCGGGTCGCCATCAATGCGAGGGGAGCTGAACCGGGTTTTAGCTGCACGCCTGCAACCTCAAAGTCGACTTCCTCGTAGCATTTGGTTTTCAGCCACGCTTCGGTGTCGCCTGACCGATACACGCTGTCCGGCCGCTTCGACACCATGCCCTCCAGGCCCATGCGATCAACCGCAGCGTAGAAGTCAGCCCCGCCGCCATGTACATGGTGGCTGTACTGGATAACGCCCCTGGCAGGCCCGACGAGTTCGAGCAGCTTTTCGCGACGTTCCAGCAAAGGTGCGGGGCGCAGGTTGATGCCATCGTGGTGCAGCAGATCGAAGGCGACGAAGATGATCCGATCCGGCGCCCATCGCATCGCCGACCGCAGCGAATGGAAGCCGACACACCCTTCTTGTTAAGGACGATTGCCTCGCCGTCGATGATTGCCGACTTGGGGGAAAGGGTTGCCGCCGCCTCGACAATCGTCTTGTACGTCTATGACCAGTCGTAGCCCCTTCGCGTGATCGCTCGGGCCGTGCCGTTCTCGATTATGATTGCGTCCGATAGCCATCGTACTTGATTCCGCGAATCCAGTTGTCCCCTGTCGGCGGCACCTCAACAAGCGTGGGAAACATTGGACGGATCAACTTCAGACGCATGAACTGACCCGCAAAACTGCGATTCAATTTAGCACGCGCTAAGATGGTTCCGGAACATTTTAGACGAATTGAATGTTTGATGGCCATGGCGAAGCTATCTGACCTTGGACCACCCATTCCCGGCAAGGAGCACGGCGGCGAGCCTGCCGACGAGGACGACAATTTCTACACCTGCCCGATCTGCGGTCAGCAGGTCGACATGCGCGACCTACGCCAAGTCATTTGGCACGAACGGCCAAAACACCGGCCTCTGCTCGTTTCGGTGGAGTAGACTTTTTACGTTTTGGCCGGAACGGAGACTGCAAGAGCGGTCAACCTGACATCCAAGATGCCACTAGCAGGGCGCATAAGGATGAGACCAGAGCAGCGGCTGCAAGAAGGACTCCTGCGCTCTGCCAATCTGGCGCCGGCTCGTATAACAGCTTGGCGGGCGGCTGATTATCATTCACGGGAAGCATCAAATTAGGTTCCGCTAATTCCTGACGCTGGCACCGGGACGGCGGCCAACCCGGTGGGGAACGCGTTGCAATGATCTCACCAGGCTGCATGCGCTCTCCGTGATGAGTGCCCGCCACGCCAAGCGAGCCGTGGCGGGCAATCAACCAACCGACGATGAGGGGACTATTGATCGTCGACGTCACTGCAAACGTGCACAAAACGCCAATGTTTCACGGGTCAGACCTTTGCGCTTCGGCATTGGACTTTCGTCGAGTGCTTACGCGGCCCGGCGCGCTCGTGGGGGGCTGCTCGTGCCACCAAATTGAAAGGGCGCCCGTTAGGCGGCCCTCAAAATCTCGAATAGTCCCCTACCAACCCTGCATCGAGTACCAGTCGTCAACGTCTCTCCGAACCCGGTCCTTCTCAAGGCCGTATCTTTCCTGAATTTTTCCTTCGAGCTGATCGCGCTTGCCGGCAATGCGGTCCAAATCGTCGTCAGTCAGCTTGCCCCACTGTTCCTTAACCTTGCCCTTGACCTGCTTCCAATTACCTTCAACGCGGTTCCAATCCATGGCCTTGGCCTCCTTGGTTGCACCGTAGTTGAAACGTTCGCAGCCCGGCTAAGTTCCGGGCACTTGATGGACAAAGAGCCGCCGCTGATGGTGGAAAAGGCCCGCCGCTGAGGGAAGCAGTGAAGGGATGCCGTGTCGTGGTCAAGTTCCTTCAGCTCAAAGATTTGGTTGTGGAGAGCGGTCACGATAATCACTCATCGCGAGAGCCGCCTCGGTGCGGTTTCGCACACTTAGTTTTGACATAACCCTGGTCATGTGGTGCTTGATTGTCTTCTCGTGGAGGTTCAGGCGCCGTGCGACCTCCTTGTTGCTCAGCCCCTCCGCCACTAGCCACAGGATTTCCGTTTGCCTTTCGGTCATCTGCCGCAGCCGGTCTGCTGTGCTGTTAGCAGGGGACTGGAGATCCGAGAGCAGCCGTGCCGAAAGAGTTGGCGTGAGGTAGCTCTCGCCGGCCGCTACGTTGCGCAGGATGTCAGCGAGCCCGCGCGACCCTACGCCTTTGAGGACATAGCCGCGCACCCCTGCATTCAGAGCCTTAGTTACATCGGCATTGGCCTCCGATACGGTCAACATGACAATCTTCTGGGTGGGGTAGCTGGCGAGGATGCTCTCAACCGCCGCGAGGCCGCCGCCCGGCAAAGAGATGTCGAGCAGCAATATGTCGGGTCGCACCGTAGAGGCGAGGCGTTCGGCATCCTGCGCCGTGGCGCCCGCGCCAACCATCTCGAAGCCTCCGATCTCTGACAGGCTGCGCATCACGCCTTCGCGAAAGAGTGGATGATCTTCGACAACAGCGATGCGAATGGCGCCGACCATGCTTGCTCCCCTCAACAGCGTGCGCTGAAAACGTTATTGAACTTGCTGATGGATTTTAGGTTCCGCTCATAAACCAAAAAATGCCCGCTCTACGGAGAGGGTTCGCCGCCGTTCGACGCCGTTGGGTGTTGCTGATTGAGCAGTGTGGACAACGCCGTAATGATCTGGGGAGGGAAGAACGGCTTGACGATCATCACGCTGTCTGGGACGCCTTCAGAGCCCCAGGAAATAGCACCATCGCCGCTGATGTAGACCACAGGTAGGGTTGGATTGCTTCGCCTTACATGCCTGGCTACTTCCCACCCAGTTTCTCCCGAGCCGAGACGGATGTCCGTAAGGAGGCCGGCGAACTTGTTTGGATCCTCATCAAACGCCTTTACGGCGGCTTCGGCACTCGGCACTCCTACGACGAGAAAGCCCGCGTCCTGCAAAGCTGTTTCAAGGTCGAGCAGGATCAAGAGCTCGTCTTCGACGACCAGAATAGCGCTTTCGCTCATGAACCACCCTCCCGGCCGCCACAACGGCGCGATTGAGTGTTGGTTCCACCGATCAACGGGGTGGGACAGCGGCGGCGGGGGTCTGGAGTAGCTGGGATCGCCCAGCATAGGTCAACATGCGGCGGCGGGGTTGGTGCTTTAGCCGTTCTCTGGCGATGTTTCGCTTCGAAAATTGAAATATAAAGCCCCCAGGATCCGGTTTGCCCTCAAAGGCGCCAGCGCCTATATGCTTGGACTTAGCCGAAGCAGAGGAGAATGAGCTTGATCGACGAGGATGCCGATGGAGCGACGATAGCCAGAGGGACGATTTCCACGGCAAGAGAATGCGCTCGTATGATCGGCAAGATTGGGCCTAGGTTCACGGCGCTCGAACTGGCCGAGATGGAGGAAGCTGTTGGACGAATAACCAACGCAATCGAATTGAAAAAACGAATGAACGCTGCCCCGTAGCAAAGGCATTGGGCGCCAGGGGGTGGCAGAAGCGCGCCGAGACCATAATGCGCGCGCTGAGATCGCCAATAGGCGGCGGAAAGCCCTGGACAAAAGGGGCTAGTTCGGCCCCTTTTCCTCTTCGAGCAAATCGATGCGCTTTTGTAGTTTGCGCATTAGCTCCTTCGCTCCTTCTAGGTCCACATCGGCGTAATGCGAATGCGGTCATCGTAGAGCACGAGCGATGACGTGCCCTCCGCAACAGCGACTTGGGCTACAGGCGTGGCCTCTCCACCGCCAAAGAACCTAGGCGCCGGGTGCCAACTCATCTCGGCAAATTTCTTCTCCATCGACACTTCCTTGTCGCACCAATATGCGGTGATCAGCGAAGCCAGGGCCGCAGCCGCCATTCCTGTGACGCCCAGCGCACCAAGCCCCATGAGCTTCCACCGGGTCACCTCGGCAGTGACCGCCTTCACTCCCGTCATATCGTCGTTGAGCTTGCTGACAGCGGCTTCGGTTGCCGCCACACGGTCAACCAGCTCGTCGGTTTTCGCATACATCTTGGACCGGCTGGCGGCAGCGCGCTGTTCGGACTGCTCGTAGCTCAAGGCAGCACGGGAATCGCTGTCCTTGATGTCGCGTCGGATCTCCGTTATGTCGCGCTGCATGTTCTGCGTGGCCTCCAAGAGCCGCCGATTATCATTTCCAGGCTCTTGTTTGCCGAAGTTGCCATGTCAGGCTTTCCAACCGCAGAGCTTGGCGCCCGTTTCATTGTGCGCCAGGATCGCCGCAACCGACCCATCCGAGAGCGTGGCGACTTCCGCCTTCGTGAGACGGATAGGATGCTCCACGGCGCAAAAGCTGCCTCCGACCGTAGTGCAGGAGATCATTGCAAAAAGTGCAAAGATCATCGTCAGGATTTTGACCATTCGCCCAACCTCCCCCGGTTGTCGCCAAGAGCGCGGCCGGCCACGGCATCATCGATCTTCTGGCGTTCGATGCGCGCTGCGGCGTCGGCCGCGTCCTGCTTGGCCTGGTTCTTCGCTTTGCCCATGGCATAGGCTCGCCAGAGCGCGACGAGCCCGGCCGCGCCGGCAAGGAGGTACGGCCACAACTGAGCGACGAGAGCAGCGAGGAAGGCGGACATCACTCCGCGACCTCCGCCTTGATCTGGCGCACCGCAGAGACGATCTGTGAGCGAAACAGGAGCAGGACCAGCAGGAGCACCAGCAGAACCACACCGCCAGCCAGGACGGCTTGCCAGTCCATGCCCGCAAGCCAGCCAAGCCCGATAGCGCCGGAACCGAAGAGGCCGGTCAGCCAAGACAGAAAGCCGGATTTCTCCTTGACCTTCTGTTCGACCTTTTCAGGAACAACGGGTTTGTCGACCGGCACCTTCACCTCGACAGTGACCGGCGGCGGAGTGTCGGGCAAAGCTGACAGCTTCAGCGCTTCGGCGCGCACCGACTTGACGCGGTCGGACCAGCCCTTGCCGAAGGTCTTCCATGTCGGGAGACGCTTCAGGAAGCCTAGGCGATTGTCGCACAGCGCGTCGATGACAACGCCGGCCGGCTTAGCCTTTACGGCTGCAATGGTGGCCGGGCCAATGCGCCCATCCTGCTTGATCCCCACAACGGCCTGAAGATATTTGGCCGCGCGACCGGGACCGCTATTCACTGCGAAACCAAAAACAGCGTAGTCGACCCCGCTGGGAAGCTGGGCGCCGGCCGTCGCATCCCAGTAGAAACGGCGGTAGACCGTCGCGACCTGGGCGTCAGTGATTTTGCGCAGATCGGCCTTCGTCGCATCGGCCTTCACATAGCGGCGGAAGTTGGTGAGCGTGACGCCTTTCATGGTGGCGCCGCCGGGATCGGCCGGGTTGTCCACCCAGAGGCCTTCAGATTTCAGAACGAGCGCAAGCGCCCGCGCGAAGTTGCGGTCCATGGCTAGTACCTTTCCGCCCTGATGGGCAGTTGTTGAATTGGCAATGGAGGTGGACGGCTGAGATCAGCCGGTTAAGCAAATCAGCGGTCTAGCCGCTGGCACTCATCAAGTAGGCCACCAAGCTCCAGGCAGAGATCGACACGGCCGAGGCTGTTGGCCTTGTCGTCAATCCCGATGCGGCGGTTGTAGGCCGTGACGGTGTCTTTTAGTTGAGAAACACGACCGGCCTTGTGACCGCTGGAGTAGGCGAAACCAGCGATGCAAATACTAGCAGCGATTGCAAGCGCGGCAGTCTTGGGGGTTCATTGGCATTTTCGCCCCTCGAATCGACTTGGGAAGTATTCGTCCATGGAAGACAGTTTGACTGAATTGGCAGCGCGGCTCCAGATGCAATGGAGGGCGTGGGCTCCCGCGATTGGCCTTGGTGTTGCCGCCGCCATCGGTATGATTTGGACCGTCTATTTACCGATTGTCGGATTGCGTCACATGCTCGGATACAACTAAACCTCTAGCATCCGCACGACGGCATTCCAGCCGTAGGATTTGCTGCAACGCCGGTAACAGTGACCTCCAGGCCGAGCCTACCGAGCGCGACCGAGCAATCCAGGGATACTGCGTCAGTCGCATTTTCGCCTATGACCGTCTTCGTGATCGACCCTTCGGTTGCCAGCGTTCCAGAAGTGTGCGCACCACGCCGGTCACAGGACTTCTCCTTCGCTTTGTACATTTCGAACGTTGAAGCGCTTTGGGCGCTATGATTTGTTGGTGCCTTCGTCGTGTATGGGAGTGCGGGCCGTGGACGATGACCAAAGGGCTGGTGTTCGTATCGAACACATCGACGGCCAGTGGGCGGTACAACTCGTCGAGAATGGCGAAACCACCCAGCATCTTTTCGAGACCGAGGAATTCGCGAGGAACTTCGCCGCCGGTCAGTGGCTAAGGCTAAACCCGAAGCCTATTCCCCCAATGCGCCGGCGACGCCGTTAGAGCGCTAAGCTTAAAAATGCTCTTTCGCGGATGCTGCACCGGGGCCGGAACTTTGATGCAATAGCGAAGTTCGAGGAGGGAGATGCTTTTGCAACAGGCGCCACTTCACGAGAGGCCGGAGCAATGGTGGACAATCTATCTCGCAGGGAAGAACAACGCGGCACGGGAAGTCTCATGG
>NZ_RZQP01000293.1:0-6505 GCF_003998165.1 Mesorhizobium sp. M7A.F.Ca.US.007.01.2.1
GTGCGGCACCGCGGCGGCCCTCGGCCTGGCGCGCGTCTGCGTGCGGACCCGCGCGGTCTTCGACGCACTTCTGGGCGCCGCGATCGTCGTTCCGGGCGTCGTGATCGGCATTTCGACTCTGGTCGCGCTCGTCCAATTGTTCACCGTCGTCAATCCGTTCCTCGCCTCGATCTGGCCGGACGATCAGCCGCCGCGGCTGGCGCTCGGCTACGGTTCGATCATCGCGGCACACGGGCTGTTCTCGATGGCGCTGGTGACGATGATCGTCGGCACGCGGCTCGGCAGCCTCGACCGCAATCTGGTCGAGGCGTCGAGCGATCTCTACGCGACGCCGTTGACGACGTTCCGCTCGATCGTGCTGCCGCAGATCATGCCGGCGGTCGTTGCCGGCTTCCTGCTCGCCTTCACCTTTTCCTTCGACGATTTCATCATCGCCTTCTTCGTCGCCGGCGCGCAGACGACGCTGCCGATCTATGTCTTCGCGTCGATCCGGCGCGGCGTGACGCCGGAGATCAACGCCATCGCGACGATCGTGCTCGTCGCTTCCGTGCTGCTCGTGGTGCTTGCCCAATGGCAGTTGCGCCAGCGCAAGCCGTCGAACTGAAAGCCGCATCATGATCCTCAAAGACCGCATCGCCGTGGTGACAGGCGCCGGCTCCGGCATCGGGCGCGCCGGCGCCATGATCATGGGCAGGGAAGGCGCGGTGGTCGTCATCGCCGACAGGGATCAGGCCGCCGGCGAAGCAACGGCTTCGGACATCCGCGCGGTCGGTGGCCAAGCCGAGGCGATCACGACCGATGTCGCTGATGATGCGGCGGTCGAACAGCTCATTGCCGGCACGCTCGACAGGCATGGGCGCATCGACATCCTGCACAATCACGCCGGCATCCAGATCGGCGGCACGCTGACCGAAGTGGAGGTCGGCGGCATGGATGCCTCGTGGCGGGTCAATGTGCGGGCGCAGTTCCTGGCGGCCAGGATCGTCATGCCATCGATGATCGCACGAGGCGGCGGCGTCATCCTCAACACCGCCTCCAATTCGGGCGTGTTCTACGACCGCGAGATGATCGCCTACGCAACCTCCAAACATGCGGTGGTGGCGATGACACGGCAGATGTCGCTCGACTATGCCCGTCACAATGTCCGCATTAACGCGCTCTGTCCGGGCTGGGTCGACACGCCGTTCAACGAACCGTTCATCGCCCAGATGGGCGGACGCGGGGCGATCGAAACCTATGTCCGCACCAAGATCCCGATGGGCCGCTGGGCCAGCGCCGATGAGATCGCCGAAGCGATCCTGTTCCTTGTCTCCGACCGTTCATCCTTCATGACCGGCCAGGCGCTGGTAATCGACGGCGGTGAAAGTATCGGCTGAGCCTTTTGCTTTCGCTATCAACTCCCCTGTTTTCAAAGCTTGTCCGATATACCACGCAAAGACTTTCACCCATGCCGCTGCTTGCCCGCAGGACTATAGTCCTGCCGGCATGGGACTTCAGTGCCATGGCCGTCCAAGAGCGTGAATTTGTGTTTGATATCAGTCGGTTAAGTTTCTGGCCGGGTGCCAGATCGCGTATTGAGACAGCATTTGTCTAAAGTTTACTCTGCACTATTAGCAATTCCTCATAGGACGGTCGCTTAGCGGTCGGGCCAGGGCGACGATTCCCGAGGAGATTACCATGACAAACCGGAAAACTCTGCTGGCGGCGCTTGCCGCATTGGCGCTCCTGGCATCTCCGGCGCTCGCCGGCAATGGGCACGGCGGTGGCGGTGGCAATGCCGGAGGCAACGGGCACGGCAACGGCGGTAGCAATGGCAACGGCGGCGGCAATGGCAAGAGCGGCGCTTCGCACGGCAAGTCGTCGTCGGCCCCCGGCCAGGTGGCCAAAGCGGACGACACCACGGTCGACAAGACCACCAAGGTCTCGTCCGTGCCCAAAGGCAAGAACATCCACGCCAAGCTTGGCCGGGTGAGCTCGCTGAAGCGCAACATCAATGCCTATATGAACTCGAAGAGCAAGAAATTCGCCGCCCTTCAGGCATTCGTGACGCAGTCCGCCAAAGCCAAGGTCGCTCAGGCCGCCGCCGACGCAGCACAGGCTAAGCTGGATGCGCTGACGTCCCTGACACCCGATCAGATTGCCGCGATGTCGCCCGAAGATCAGGCGGCCCTGCCTGGGAAGATAGCTGCTCTGCAGGCCGAGGTCGCTGCCGACAACGCTGCTGCTGCTGCGGCCGCGGTCGGCACCGATGATGCATCGCTCGACGCGGCATTGGCGGATATGGCCAACAAGCCCGTCGACGCCGCGGTCACGTCCTGGGCTCAAGACGTCCTTGCCGGCAAGATCGACCAGACGGCTGCCGCGATGCAGACGGAAACGACGCCGTAACGAACCGCTGCCGAAACGGTAGTGGTCAGTCAAAGGCAATGCCGCCGGGTTTCACTCGGCGGCATTGCCTTTTCCCGCTCATGGTCGGGCTGGCTATCCAGGGATAGCCACCGAGCTGGCGTCCAGGGATAGCCAGGCTCGAAACACTCAGACGTGCTTGCGGCCGCCGGTCTCGCGGAACCAGCTGTCGGGATAGGGATACCACCATTCCTGGATTGTCGGCTTGTGGTCAATGATCACCATCTTGGAGCGGCGGAAAGCGTCGAGGCCCTGGCGTCCGAGTTCGCGGCCGAGGCCGGAGGCCTTCCAGCCGCCGAACGGCAGGGCATCATTGTCGATCAGCGGGTTGTTGACCCAGACCATGCCGGCTTCGAGCCGTTCAGCCGCCTCGTGGGCTTCGGCCAGATCCGATGTGAACACCGAAGCGCCGAGCCCGAACGGGCTGTCATTGGCAAGCCGGATCGCCTCGTCGAAATCCCTGACCCGGCAGATGGCGGCGACGGGTCCAAAACACTCTTCGCGCACGATCGCCATATCAGGGGTGACGCCGGTCAGGATCGTCGGTTCGTAGAACCAGCCGACATTGTACGCAGGCGGGATACGCCCGCCGGTGACTGCGACGGCGCCATGAGCGATCGCATCGTCGACAAGGCGCATGACTTTGGTCCGCGCGCTTTCGCTGACCAGCGGGCCGATCTCGGTCTTGTCCATGCCGTTGCCGATGCGCAGCGCCCGCGTCCTTTCGGCGAACAGCGCGACGAAGCGGTCATGCACGGAATCGACGACGAAGAAGCGCTCGGCCGAAGTGCAGACCTGGCCGGTGAGGTGGAAGGCGGCGGTGACGCTGCCGGCCGCCGCGATCTCGAGCGGCGCGTGCTCGCTGATGATCAGCGGGTCACTGCCGCCGGCCTCGATCACGCACGGCTTCATGCGTTCGGCGCAGGCCACCGCCACCGCCTTGCCTGCGGCGACCGAGCCGGTGAAGGCAACCGCATGGGTGCGGTCGGAGGCGATCAGCGCCTGCGCTGTGGCCGCTCCGCCGGGCAGGCAGGAGACCAGCCCCTCTGGCAGCGAGCGGAACACGGTCATGTAGTCCAGCGTCGATAGCGTCGTCGCCTCGGCCGGCTTGATGATGCAGGCATTGCCGGCGGCGAGCGATGCGGCGACCGTCCAGCACATCAGCAGGATCGGGAAATTGTAGGGCATGATGTGTACGGAGACGCCGTAAGGTTCGTAGCGCGCATACTGGAACGAACCGGCCTGCGTCGTGCCGGCGATCTTGCCGGCATCGTCGCGCGCCATCTCGGCATAGTAGCGGAAGATCGGCGCGCAATTGGCGATCTCGCCGATCGCTTCGGGATAGGGTTTGCCCATCTCGCGCACCATCAGCTCGGCGCAACGCGTGAAGTCCGCCGCCTCGATGGCGTTGGCGACGGCATGCAGATGCTTGGCCCGGCTCTTGGCATCGAGCTTCTTCCAGGCCGCCTGCGCCTTCGTCGCGGCCGTGAGTGCGGTATCGATCTCGCCGTCTGTCGCAGCAGAGATAGCACCGACGGTTTCCAGCGTCGCCGGATCGATCACCGGTTTTGCCGCGCCGGCCATCGACCGGTAGTCCGGGTTGACGAAGAAGGTTGGCCGGTCAGGAGAGAAATCCATTTTGTCCTTCTCCATTTATGGAGCCTTTTTGAGAATTCGTCCTGCCGAGGCAGATGGCGTGGCTTTCGAGAACCGGAGCGCAGCGGACATTTAGTCCGTGAGCACCGGAAGCGCAGAAAGCCGCGTCAGGTGTCCGGCAGGGCAGAATTATCGAGAAGGCTCAGCGGATCATGTAGACCTTCTTGATTGTCTCATGGACGGTGCAGACGCCCTTCCAGTCCTGCGGGAAGAACGCTGCCGTATCCGGCTCGATCTCGATGACCTCGCCGGATTCATGCACATAGGTGCAGCGCCCTTCGAGGAAGTGGCAGAACTCGTCGCGCGTGACATGGCAGTGCCATTTGCCCGGAGTGCAGACCCAAAGCCCGCATTCGGAGCGGCCTTCCGGCCCCTTGTACAGCAGCTTGCCCGAGGTATGGGATTGGCCCTCGATCATGGTCGGGATGACGCCCCAGTCGACGAGGTCGGTAATGGTAAGCGGGGATTTCATGATGGGGGTTGTCATATCGATTCCTTGGGAATGAGTGCTCAGCGGCACATGAAGGCCTTGGTCAGCGTTTGCGTGATGATGGAGATGCCGGTCCAGCCGGCGGGGAAGAATACCAGCGTGCCGGCCTCGACCGCGATCTCCTCGCCGTCGTCATGGACATAGCTGCCGCGTCCCGACAGGAAGTGGCAGAATTCGTCGGCGCCAAAGGTGACCTTGCGCGTGCCCGGCGTGCACGTCCACAGGCCGCATTCGCTCGATCCGTCCGGGTTCTGCGCCAGGATCTTGCCCGAAGCGCGCGGCGAACCGGCGAGCGTGTTGCTGCCCGCGCCCCAGTCTTCCAATTCCACGGCCGAAGCCTTCGGCCAGTGCGGTGTCGACATGTCATCAAGCTCCGTGGTCACGCCAGCATGTAGACGTTGCGCATCGTCTCATGCACGGTGCATTCGCCTCTCCAGCCGGCAGGGAACATGACCACGGTGCCGGTGGAGACTTCTATCACCTCACCGACATCCGACCGGTAGGTCGCGCGGCCGGCGACGAAATGGCACAATTCGTCGCGCGGGATACTGAGGCGCCAGCGGCCTGGCGTGCAGACCCAGATGCCGGATTCCGGCTGGTTGTTTGGCCCTTTGTGCACGAGCCTGCCGGTGGAGCGCGAAGCGCCGTCCAGGGCGTCAGGTTGGACGCCCCAGTCGACGAGGTCGGTTCGGGTGGTGGCCTGGTGGAGGTGTGGGGCGGAGGAGGTCACAGCAGCGTCTCCAGCAATCCTGCCGCCTTCTCCGGGCCATTCTGCGCGTGCATCTGCGCCGATGTCTTCGCCAGCTTGGCTTTCATCGCCGGGTCGGTCAGGCAGGTCTCGATCTTGGCAACCAGCTCGGCATCGGTCCAGTCGTAGCGCGGCATGCCGAAGCCGTGGCCGGTTTCCTCGACGCGGGTGGCGTTGTCGTGGCCGTCCCAGACATAGGGCATGATGATGGCCGGTTTGCCGAAATAGAGGCACTCGGTGAACGAGTTGTTGCCGCCATGGTGGATGACGGCATCGACCTGCGGGATGACCGAGGGCTGCGGAAACCAGCTGTCGACAATGACGTTACCGGGCACGTCCGTGTACTGGTCCTTGTAGCCGCCGACATTGACCAGAGCCCTGTAGCGCGTCTTGCCCAATGTCGCGATGATGCGCTTCAGCAGATCGACATCGCCGGCGCCCAGGCTGCCGAAGGAGACGTAGAGCAGCGGCCCGTCATTGTTCCTGGAGAAGGTCGGCACCGTGTACGGCTTTTCGTGCCGCACGCAGCCTTCGAGGTACTGGAATTTTGCCGGGTCGAGCGGATGGCGGCGCTTGAATTTTGCCGCTTCCGGGTAGAGCAGCAGGTTCAAATAGGGCGAGGCTTCGAAGAACTGGCCGATCGGATAGGGCGCCTCGTGGTTGGCGGTGAGGAAGGCGTTGAAGTCGTCATGGATCGGCTTGATCACCGCATTGAAGTGGTCGCGGTAGCGCTGGTGGCCGGCATGGTCGTTCTCGCCGCAGCCGGAGAGATGGGGCGGGATGTCCTCGTCCTCGATCTCGTTTTCCGAACACGAGATGACGCGCACCCACGGCTTGCCGTACTGCTTGATGGCCGGGAACAGGATGACGTTGTCGACGCAGATCACATCCGGCTTGATGGCTGAGAGAACGCGCGGCAGATCTTTCTGCGCCCATTTGGCGCTGTCGACGATCGCCGTCCAGCAATCCTTGACGTAGTTGTCGACCTGGTCGTAGGGCGATTTGCGGAAGTTCGGGATATGGCCGTTGATGAAATCCTCCCAGAATTTCGCCATCTGCTCGGGCGGCATCGGCTCCGACAGGTTCACCGGATGCGCCTCGAAGCCGTAGCCCTTGTAGACATCGACGAAGCCTGGGTCGGACAGGAACACCGCCTTGTGGCCGCGCGCTTCGACTGCCTGGGCGATGCCGACGGAATTGAGCGC
>NZ_RZQP01000294.1:0-6480 GCF_003998165.1 Mesorhizobium sp. M7A.F.Ca.US.007.01.2.1
GCTCAGGATGCGGGATCGACGAAAGACGAACCAGACGGACCCGCCGAGCCCCTCCCCCGCGTCGAGGACCTGACGCCTGAAAGCGACATTACGGCCTTCTTGAGAAAAGGCGTCCCTGCGGCGCTGAGGAGCGCCGCGACGCGCAGGATGTGGTCTCTCGATCCGGCAATTCGCGATTATGTCGGTCCCTCTGAATACGCCTGGGACTTCAACCAGGCGGGTTCGATGGCAGGGTTCGGCCCGCTCGACGCGAAGGAAGCAGTCGTCAGCTTTCTATCAAAGATGGCTTTACCCATCGAAGCGAATGAGCGGGAAACAGCCGCAATTCCCCGGCCTTGGCCCGCCCGGGCGCCCGGCGAAGCGCACGCCCAATGGCCGGAGAATACGCCGCCAGTTGGCGAAGCTGATACCGATGCGCCAGAAGCCCAGACCGTCGAGCCTACCGAGGTGAGGTCGCCAGTTGACGGAGCAGGTGAGATAGAGGCGGCGGACGCGGGCCCTGTCTCTCCGCCCTCGCGAAGTACCGAGGTCCTCTCCCGGCCGCGCCACGGCAGAGCGATCCCGCGCTGACGCCGGGACCTGCTGCACCCGTAGCGCAGAGCCACGATAGCTCACCCAATCAGGGGCCCACGATCAAGGTCACACGACCAACACCGACTTGCTACTAGACCAGCCGCACGAATTCGTCAGACTGCTGTTGCAATCGTTCGGGGTGGGGCTACAATCGCTGACCTAATCTCGGAAGCACGGTCAAGGTCACACGATGAACCCGGACTTGCCCCTGGACCAGGCGTATGGATCGTCGGATGGAGCGGATGCTTCAATCATCGATTTCGATGGCGCTGATCTTGACGATATCGATCAAGCCCGCGCCGACGAATATGCCCTCTTCGCGTTGCTATTGCTCAAGCCACCCGATAGCGGCTTCCTGACCCGGCTTGCCCGCCTGCAAGACAGCAGCGACACGCCGCTCGGTCGCGCTCACGCTGCCTTGGGCCGGGCAGCGGCCTGCACCTGCGCGGATGATATCAATCGCGAATATTTCGAACTTTTCATCGGCGTGGGACGCGGAGAGCTTCTTCCCTACGCTTCCTACTATCTCACGGGCTTTCTCAACGAACGGCCACTCGCCCGCCTGCGCCAGGACATGATGCGCCTGGGCATGGAGCGAGCCGCCGGCCACTGCGACCCGGAGGATCATCTCGGAACGCTCTGCGAGATCATGAGCGGCTTTGCCAGCAATCATTTCGAGGTGGCGGCCGGCGAAGAGCAGGCTTTCTTCGAACGGCACCTCGCGCCATGGGCCGGACGTTTCTTTGGCGATCTGGAAAGCGCAAAAACGGCGAAATTCTACCGATCGGTCGGCGTGGCCGGTCGAACCTTTATCGACATCGAAACTGAAGCCTTTGCCATGGAGACGCGGCGAAGCGCATAGGAAATGCAAGCGGGCCGGATGCCCCTGACAGATGGAGGTTGCAATGCAGGAGGAGCGATCGACGGGACTGAGCCGGCGCAGCTTCCTCCGGGCGTTCGGCGGCGCCTCCACCACCGCCGTTGCGGCGGCGGCACTGGCTCCGCGCGAAGCGCAAGCCTATGACCCCGGTGAAGACGAGATGCGGGCCCGCTACCGGGAAACCGATCACATCAAGGCCTATTACCGCGTGAACCGCTACCCTGAAAAGAAGTGAGGCCGCCATGCTGACGAAGCGCAAAAGCGGACAGGCAAGCCGCACAAGACTGCAAAGCCTCCTTGCTGGCACGGATTCGGCTCCATTCGACCGACGGACATTCCTCCGCCGCTCCGGCCTCGCAGTTGGCGGAATAGCCGCGCTCAGCTCGTTTCAGTTCGGCACGGTAAGCAAAGCCGCGGCGATCAGCCCGCCGCAGCCGGGAGTGCCGACCGAGTTGAAGAAAAGTGTCTGCACACATTGCGCTGTCGGCTGCACGGTCACGGCGGAAGTCCAGAACGGCGTGTGGACCGGACAGGAGCCATCGTGGGACAGCCCCATCAATCGAGGCTCGCATTGCGCCAAGGGCGCAAGCGTGCGCGAGCTGGTACATAGCGACCGCCGCCTGAAATACCCCGTGAGGCTTTCCGGCGGCAAGTGGGAGCGCATCTCCTGGGATGACGCCATCAATGGGATCGGCGACAAGCTTCTCGACATTCGTGAGAAGTCCGGACCGGAGTCGGCCTACTGGATGGGATCGGCGAAGTTCTCCAACGAGGGGACTTACCTCTTCCGCAAGCTTGCGGCCCTGTGGGGAACCAATAACCAGGACCACCAGGCGAGGATCTGCCATTCGACGACGGTTTCGGGCGTGGCCAATACCTGGGGCTACGGCGCGATGACCAATTCCTTCAACGACATCCGCAATTCCAAGACGCTCATAGTGCTGGGTGGGAACCCTGCCGAAGCACATCCAGTCGCCATGCAGCATCTGCTCGAAGGCAAGGAACTCAACAAGTCCAACTTCATCGTGATGGATCCGCGGTTCACCCGTACGGCCGCGCATGCCACCGAGTTTGCTCGCATTCGGTCTGGCACCGACATCGCGGTGCTGTGGGGCTTGCTCTGGCACATTTTCGAGAATGGTTGGAGGACAAGGAATTCATAGCCCAGCGCGTTTACGGGATGGACGAAGTCCGCAAGGAGGTGGCGAAATATCCGCCCGACGAGGTCGAGCGCATCACTGGTGTGCCTGGCGAGCAGATGAAGCGCATCGCCGAGATGTTCGCCACGCAAAAGCCATCGACGATAATCTGGTGCATGGGGCAGACCCACCACACGACCGGAACAGCCAACGTGCGCGCCAGCTGCATCTTGTGCCTCGCCACGGGCAATGTTGGCAAGCCGGGCACCGGCGCCAACATCTTCCGTGGACATGACAACGTGCAGGGCGCGACCGACATTGGATTGGATGTGGTGACCCTGCCCTTTTACTATGGTCTGACGGAGGGCGCCTGGAAGCATTGGTCGCGAGTCTGGCAAATTCCATACGACGACCTTCTGCGCCGGTTCGACTCCAAGGAGGCGATGGAGACACCCGGTATCCCGCTGACCCGATGGTTCGATGGGGTCGTGCTCCCCAAGGAGGACATTCAGCAGCGTGACAGACTGCGGGCGATGTTCGTCCAGGGCCACGCCAGCAACAGCATCACACGCATACCGGAATCAATGAAGGGCCTGGCCGGCCTCGAACTGCTCGTCGTTGCCGATCCGCACCCGACGACCTGGGCATCGCTGGCAGTTCAGGCCGGGCGCAAGGAAAACGTCTATCTGCTGCCGGTCTGTACGCAATTCGAGACTTCCGGCTCGCGCGTCGCCTCCAACCGATCTCTGCAGTGGGGCGAGCAGATCGTTAAGCCGAGCTTCGAGCAGAAGGACGACTATCAGGTCATCTACCTGCTCGCGAAGAAGCTCGGCCTTGCCGACTGGATGTTCAAGAACATCGCGGTCGAGGGTGACCGGCCGCAACCGGAGGACGTACTGCGTGAGATGAACCGCGGAAGCTGGTCGACCGGCTACTGCGGTCAATCGCCGGAGCGCCTCAAGGCGCATATGAAAAACCAGCACAAGTTTGATCTTGTGACGCTACGCGCGCCGAAGGACGATCCGGAGGTCGGCGGCGACTATTACGGCCTGCCCTGGCCATGCTGGGGCAAGCCGGAAATACGCCATCCTGGCACGGCCAACCTTTACAGCACCGACCTGCATGTAATGGATGGCGGCAGTCCCTTCCGGGCCCGTTTCGGTGTGGAGCGTAACGGCGAGACGCTTCTTGCCGAAGGCTCCTACACGCAAGGCTCGGAACTGACCGACGGCTATCCGGAATTCACGATGGCGGTGCTGCAAAAGCTCGGCTGGGACAAGGACTTGAGTGCGGAGGAACTCAAAGTCATCCAGACGATCGGCGATGATATGGGTGACATCGGCAAGGTCTCGTGGTCGACCGACCTGTCGGGCGGCATCCAGCGCGTCGTGCTCAGCCACGGCTGTCACCCCTACGGAAACGGAAAGGCCAGGGCTGTCGCCTGGAACTTGCCCGACCCGGTGCCGATCCATCGTGAGCCGATCTATACCTCCAGGGTGGACCTAGTCGCAAAATATCCGACCTATCCTGACGCCAAGCAGTTCCGTTTGCCGAATATCGGCTTCAGCGTTCAGAAGGCGGCGGTGGACAAGGGCGTCGCGAAATCCTTCCCGATCATCCTGACGACCGGTCGCCTGGTCGAATATGAAGGCGGCGGCGAGGAAACCCGCTCAAACCGGTGGTTGGCCGAGTTGCAGCAGGAGATGTTCGTCGAAATCAATCCCGCGGACGCAGCCGCCCGCGGCATTGGCGACGGCGTCTGGGTGTGGGTGACCGGCGCGGAGAACGATTCCAAAGCGCGGGTGAAGGCTTTGGTGACCGAGCGTGTTGGCAGGGGAGTAGCGTTCATGCCTTTCCACTTCGGCGGCTGGTTCCAGGGTGAGACCCTGCGGGCCAACTACCCCGAAGGCGCCGATCCCTATGTGCTCGGTGAAAGCGCAAACAGCATCACCACCTACGGCTATGACCCGGTAACGGGCATGCAGGAGCCGAAAGTCACGTTGTGCCAGATCGCGATGGCGTAACAGGGAGGTGCGGAAAATGGCCAGGATGAAGTTCCTCTGCGACGCCGATCGCTGCATTGAGTGCAACGCTTGCGTCACCGCCTGCAAGAACGAGCACGATGTGCCTTGGGGCATTAACCGCCGCCGCGTCGTCACGATCCATGACGGCAAGCCCGGCGAGCGCTCCGTCTCGATGGCCTGCATGCATTGCACCGACGCCCCGTGCGCGGCGGTGTGCCCCGTCGCATGCTTCTATACGACTGCCGACGCGGTGGTGCTGCACTCTAAGGATTTGTGCATCGGCTGTGGCTATTGCTTCTACGCCTGTCCGTTCGGCGCGCCGCAATACCCGCGCGTCGGCAATTTCGGATCGCGCGGCAAGATGGACAAGTGCACGTTCTGCGCGGCCGGTCCGGAGCCGGACTCGACCGAGGCCGAATATGCAAAATATGGCGCCAACCGGCTGGCCGAAGGCAAGCTGCCGCTTTGCGCCGAGATGTGCTCGACCAAGTCGCTGCTGGCCGGCGACGGCGAGATCATCGCTGCGATCTACAAGGAACGCGTGACGCAGCGCGGCTACGGCTCCGGTGCGTGGGGGTGGCAGACGGCCTATCGGGAGACAATTGAGGTATAGTTCATCGCGGTGCCGATTGGTTCGCGCAGACAAACAAGCTCAGGAGGACCGAGCAAATGCGTATCTCGAGCCTTGGTCGACTGATTTCCCCGGCGGCCGCCGCACTCATTCTGGCTCTCGGCCTGCTTGTTGTTCCGGCCAGGGCGCAGGACGCCGGTTCAGGAAACAACCCGACCGCCCAGGCTGTCAGCGAGCGGCAACTTCTCGATGAACTCAACAAAATCCGGGGCCGCGTCACCATACCGGACGGCAAGGCCGCCACGCTGCAGCAGCCGCAGGGCCGCGACTACCAGGGCTTCCATGAGCGCGCGCTGCCCTGGATCGGCGGCATTGCGATCCTCGGCATGCTGGTCGTGCTGGCGCTGTTCTATTTCGTCAGAGGCCGCATCCGCGTCGCGGCGGGTGAATCAGGCGTCAGGATCCTGCGCTTCAACGCCATCGAACGGCTTGCCCATTGGACGACTGCCACAGCGTTCATCATCCTGGCCGTTACCGGCTTGAATCTCGTATTCGGCAAACGCCTGCTGATGCCGCTGATCGGACCGGACGCGTTCTCGGCATGGTCGTTTTGGGCGAAATACGCGCATGACTTCGTCGCCTGGGCATTCATGCTGGGCGTACTTGTTATGCTGGTCGCCTGGGTCTGGGACAACCTGCCCGACCGCTACGATGCCAACTGGCTGAAGGTCGGCGGCGGATTCTTCGACAAGTCGAACCGGACGCACCCGCCGGCGGCACGCTTCAACACAGGACAGAAGCTTATCTTCTGGGCGGTCCTGCTGGGCGGAATTGCCTTGTCGGTGTCCGGCATCTACATGCTGTTCCCATTCTCCTTCGCCGATATCAACGGCATGCAGACGGCCCAGTATGTTCATGCGGTCGTAGGCGTCCTCCTGATCGCCGTCATCATCGCCCACATCTATATCGGCACGCTCGGCATGGAAGGCGCCTACGAAGCCATGGTGTCCGGCACAGTGGATCTGAATTGGGCCAAGGAGCACCACAGCGCCTGGGTTGCCAAGCAGCAGGCGAAGACGGGCGATGCTACGCCGGAGACTTCCGCTGAGCCGGCCGAATAGCGTTTCTATCGCTGGTCGACTGCAGCCCAATCGCTCAGGAGGTAGTTGGTCATGATTTGCCGGCGGAGCCGCCGGCGGGATCGCCCGACCAGTTCTGCCCGACGAGATTGTGGCCCGGATCGCCCACCCGGGCACTGTCGGTGCTGAAGACCTGCCAGGAAGGCACCTGCTG
>NZ_RZQP01000295.1:0-6474 GCF_003998165.1 Mesorhizobium sp. M7A.F.Ca.US.007.01.2.1
CCCGAGGCCAGTTCGCGGTGGATCTGGCTCTCGGTCGTGCGCGCGCCGATCGCGCCCCAGGCGACGAGGTCGGCAATGTATTGCGGGGTGGTCATGTCGAGGAATTCGGTCGCAGCCGGCAGGCCGAGATTGTTGACGGCCGACAGCACATTGCGTGCCATCCGCAGCCCCTTGTCGATGTTGAAGCTGCCGTCGAGGTGGGGATCGTTGATCAGGCCTTTCCAGCCGACCGTCGTGCGCGGCTTTTCGAAATAGACCCGCATCACGATCTCCAGCCGGTCCGACAGGCTCTCGCGCAGCGCCGCGAGACGGCTGGCGTAATCGACGGCCGCGACCGGATCGTGGATCGAACACGGGCCGACGATGACGAGCAGCCGGTCGTCGGTCCCGTTCAAGATGGCATGGGTTGCATTGCGCGATGCGCTGACGGTGCGCGTCGCCGTCAAAGTGCGCGGTATCTCCCGCATCACCTCGTCCGGTGTGCTCAGTTCTCGGATTTCCTTGACCCGGAGGTCGTCTGTGGTGGTCAACACGGCTTTCTGCTCCTGTCGAGAGCATGATGCCGAAAAGTGTGAAGCGGTTTTCGGACGACATCATGCTCCCCTTTGATTTAGAGGAAACCTGCCGGCTGAAAACAAAAAAGCCGCCAGGTATGGCGGCTGTTCGGATCTTGTTGCTGCAATCTTCAGATCGAGCGCAATCCTCCCGCCGCCAGCGAGCTCCTAAAGTACCAATATGTGACGGTCAGGTTGATCATGAGGCTCATATAGTCGATGCGGAGGCACTTGTCACGTGCCCTGATGCGGAGACAATTCGGGATGGCCGAAGCACCCAAATTTCGTCATCCCTGGGCGGAGCAGGAGCGAAGCTCCGTCGCGGAGACCCTGGGATCCATTCCGTGACTTTGGCCGAATGGTGCAGCGGAGCAGAATTCCGCACCGCAGCAACGCTCAGAAGTCGCGGCATGGATCCTCGGGTCTGCGCCGCGTCGCTACGCTCCTTGCACCGCCCGTGGATGACGAAGTGATGGGCGTTTGAGACTCGCCGGCGTTACTCCGGTGACGCCCCCGCAATGCTTTGATCGTAGTCGACCAGCGACCCGGTCATGACACCGGACTGCGGGCTGACCATGTAGCTGATCAGACGGGCAAGCTGGTCCGGCTTGACCAACTGGCCCATCGGCTGCGTCGCTTCGGCCTTCGCCAGCCAGTCGTCCGGCGCGTCGTGCCACTTCTTCTGCACGATGTCCTCGCCTTCCGTATCCATCCAGCCGGGCAGCACCGCATTGCAGCGGATGCGGTTGTAGCGATAGGCATTGGCGACATTCTTGGTCAGCGTCATCAGCGCGCCCTTGCTGGTCGAATAGGGCGTCAGGAACGACTGGCCGGTATGCGCCGACATCGACAGCACGTTGACGATCGAGCCGGGTGCCTTCTTTTCCAGGAGATGCGCCACCACGCCCTGCATCAGGAAGAACGGGCCGCGCACATTGGTATCGAAAATCGTATCGAACAACTCTTCGGAGGTTTCGACCAGCGAACCGCGCGCCGAAGTGGCGGCGGCGTTGACCAGCGCGTTGACGGTGCCGAAATGCGAGATCGCGGTGGCGACCGCGCGCTTGCAGTCCGCCACTTTTGACACATCGGCGCTGATGAAAATCGCATCGACGCCGGCTTTCTTGAAATGGGCGACAGCCTTGTCGCCCTTCTCCTGCGAGCGGCCGATGAGCGCCAGCGCCCGGCAGCCCTCGTCGGCCAACGCTTCGGCAACGGCAAAGCCGATGCCTTGCGCGCCGCCGGTGACGATGGCGCGTGTCTGTGAATTGCGATCGGCGGATGCGCTCATCGCTTTGCTCCTGGATTGAGTTCCGGTTCTTACTTGTCGAGGCGGACGGTCTTGCCGGTGGTTGCCGACTTTAGCGCGGCGTCCGCCAATCGAAGCGCGATAAGCCCATCGGCGCCGCTGGGTGATGCCTTCTTGCCCGAGGTCGCGGCGGCGATGAAAGAGGCAATCTCGATGGCATAGGCGTCGAGATAGCGGGTCATGAAGAAGTCGTGCAGCGGCGGGCGCGTATAGCCCTTCTCATTGGCCAGTTCGATCGACACCGGCCGCTGGTTCTCGGCAGCCACCATGCCTTTCGAGCCATGCACCTCGATGCGCTGGTCGTAGCCATAGGTGGCGCGGCGCGAGTTGGAGATGACGGCCTGCTTGCCGGACGCGGTCTCGAGAATGACGCTGACCGAGTCGAAATCGCCGGCCTCGCCGATCTTCTTGTCCACAAGCACCGAGGCATGCGCGCTCACGGCAACTGGTTCCTCGCCGAGCAGGAAGCGCGCCATGTCGAAATCATGGATGGTCATGTCGCGGAAAATGCCGCCCGAGCGCTTGATGTAATCGATCGGCGGCGCGCCCGGATCGCGCGAGGTGATGGTGACCATCTCGACGGTGCCGATGGCGCCGTCGTCGATCGCCTTGCGCACAGCGGCGAAATGCGGGTCGAAACGCCGGTTGAAACCGACCATCAGCGTCGCCTTGGCCTTGTCGACCACGGCCAGGCATTTCTCGACGCGCTTGACGTCGAGGTCGATCGGCTTCTCGCAGAAGATCGCCTTGCCGGCCTTGGCGAAGCGCTCGATCAGATCGGCATGGGTGTCGGTCGGCGTGCAGATGATGACGGCGTCAATATCTCCGGCTTTCTCGATGTCCTCGATGCTGCGCACCTCGGCGCCATAGGCGCTGGCCAGTTCGGTGGCCGCCTTCTCGAACGCATCGGCAACCGCAACCAGTTTGGCCTGCGGATTGGAGCCGACGGCACGGGCGTGGACCTTGCCGATGCGGCCGGCACCGAGGAGAGCGAAGCGAACGGTCATGGGTATTTCCTCTGGGGGAATGGGTTGGAGAGAGTTGTCCGCACCTTGCTTTTGGGGAAAGGTGGCAAGGCTATTTTTCGAGCGCGCCAGAAAACAGGATGACCATCCTGTTTTAGGCCGCGAGTTCCGCCTCCCCGGTCTTGGCGCCGGTGATGTAGGAGACGATATCGTTTCCGTCGGTGTTCTCCTTGCGCAGATTGGCGACGATGCGGCCGCGCCGGAACACGACGATGCGGTCGCAGAGATCGAACACCTGGCGCATATTGTGGCTGATCAGGATCAGCGGCTCGCCATTGTCCTTCAGCGTACGCACGATGTTTTCGACCTGCGCGGTCTCCTGCACGCCAAGGGCGGCGGTGGGCTCGTCCATGATGATCAGCTTGGAGGCGAAGGTCGCCGTCCGGGCGATCGCCACGCACTGGCGCTGGCCGCCCGACATGTGGCGGATGGTGTTGGACAGATTGGGGATCTTCACCGCCGTGCGGACCAGCGCCGCCTCGGTTGCCTTGCGCATGTATTTGCGGTCGAGGATCGAGAACGGGCCGAGGTTGAACAAAACCTTCTCGCGGCCGAGGAACAGGTTCGACGGCACGTCGAGATCGTCGGCCAGCGCCAGATTCTGGAACACGGTCTCGATGCCCGCCGTGCGGGCCTCGATCGGCCCGGCAAAGTTCACTTCCTTGCCGTCGAACCAGATCTGGCCGCTGGTGCGCTGCTCGACGCCGGTGATCTGGCGCACGAAGGTCGATTTGCCGGCGCCGTTGTCGCCCATGATGGCGACATGCTCGCCCTTGCGCAGCTCGAAGTTCGCGCCTTCCAGCGCATGCACGCCGCCATAGCGCTTGGTCAGGTTTTCGGTCTTCAGGACGATGTCTGACATGGTCATGCCCTCATTGCCCGCAGGCGTTGGCGCCACTGGTCGAGAACCACCGCACCGACGATGATCACGCCCTTGACCATCTCCTGGTAGTAGGCGTCGAGGCGCAGGAAGGTGAAGCCGGAGATGATGACGCCGAAGATCAGCGAGCCGATCACCGTGCCGATGATCGAGCCGCGGCCGCCCGACAGCGAGACCCCGCCGATGACCGCCATGGCGATGGCGTCGAGTTCGTACATCACGCCCATGCCGGACTGCGCGGTCAGGTTCTTGGAGCTCAGCACCACGGCGGCGAGCGCGGCGAGAATGCCGGCGATGACGTAGACCAGGATCTTGTGATTGGCGATCTTGATGCCGGACATGCGCGCGGCGTCCTCGTTGGAGCCGATCGCGTAACAGTGCTTGCCGTACCTCGTATAGGTCATGATCAGCTGGAACAGGATGGCCAGCGACAGGAAGATGACGACCGGCATCAGGCCTTTGCCGATGCTGGCGAAACTCTCGGTGGGAAACGAGATCGGCTGGCCCTTGGACCACCATTTGGCGATGCCGCGCGCGGTCACCATCATGCCGAGCGTGGCGATGAATGGCGGAATGCGCGTGTAGGCGATCAGCGCGCCATTGACCAGGCCGGCGAAGAGGCCGCAGGCGATCGCCACCAGCAGCGGCACGATGACAGGCAGGTCGGTCCAGCCCTGCGCCAGGAACATCGCCTTGGGATTGGGGTTGCCGTTGACCGTCGCCACCTGGGCGAAGCTCATGGCGATCATGGCGGTCGCGCCGACGATCGAGCCCGAGGACAGGTCGATGCCGCCGGTGATGATGACCTGTGTCACGCCGATGGCGATGATGCCGACGATCGACACCTGCAGGATGATGATCTGCAGGCGCGCTTCGTTGAAGATGCCGCCGACATCGCTGCGTGTGTTGAACAGGAAGCTGTCGCCGAGAAAGATGCGGCCGATCAGTTCGAAGATGACGACGAGAATGACCAGGGCCAGGAAAACATTGAACTCGGCCGGCCATGTGCGCTTCTTCGCATCATAACCGACGCCGCCGACGCCATGAGATGTCTGTGCCACGTATTCTGTCCTCCATCAGCCGCGGTCGCCCTCGCGCCGTGCCGGCGCTGAGGGAGAGAGGGAGCGGCGCTGTCTTGATCGAGAGCGCCGCTCCGTATCGAACCGCTGGCGGCTCAGTTCTTCTTCAGGAACTTGTCGATGTTGGCTGGCGTCACCAGCTGGAAGGGCACGTAGACCTTGTGCTCGACCTTCTCGCCCTTGGAGAGCTTGAGCGCCGCATCGAGAGCGCCGGCGCCCTGGCCGGCCGCGTCCTGGAACACAGTTACGTCGAGGTCGCCCGCCTGCATGGCCGCCAGCGCGTCCTGGGTGGCATCGACGCCGCCGACGACAACCGCCTTCATGTCGATGTTGCCGGCCTTCATCGCCTGGATGGCGCCGATGGCGCTTTCGTCATTGTTGGCGATGACGCCATCGAACGGCTTGCCGGTCGAAAGCCAGTTGGTCATCAGGTTCTGCGCCTCGTCGCGGTTCCAGTTCGACGTCTGCTTGTCGATGATCTTGATGAAGCTGCAATCCGGCGTCGCGATCACATCGTCGATGTCCTTGGTGCGCTGCACGGCGGCCTGGTTGGAAAGCTCGCCCATGATCACATAGACATTGGCTTCCTTCTTGCCGGCTTCCTTGAACAGGCGGCAGACTTCCTTGGTCTCGAGCGTGCCGGAATCGGCTTCGTTCGAGGCGACGAAGGCCTGGTTGTCGGGCAGCGTGTCGACGTTGACCGGCTCGCGGTTGACATAGACCAGCGGGATCTTGGCTGCGGCGGCGGCATCCGACATCGCCTGCGTGGCCGAAGTGTCGACCGGGTTGACGATGATGGCGTCGACGCCCGAAGCGGCGAAGTTCTTGATCTGGTCAAGCTGCTTGGCAACGTCGTTCTGCGCGTCCTCGACCTGCAGCTCGACGCCGCTCATACCCTTGGCCTGCTCGATCATGCCGTTGCGCAGCACGGTCAGGAAGTTGTCGTCGAACTTGGCCATCGACACGCCAACCTTGGCGGCCAGGGCGGATGAACTCATCAGCGCCGCGAAGGCGACGCCTAAAATCAATTTCTTCATTGTGTTTCTCCTCCACATATTGGTGTCCGGTTTCACCGATTTATCCGGAATCCCCGATCTCCCCGGGGAATCTCTCCCTGATGTCGTTTCTATTCCGGGTGACGCTTGCCGTTGGCTGGAACGTCAAACCCTCTGTTTGAAACAGATATTCCGGAACGAAAGAACCAAAATATACAGATGATGAAATATTTATTCCATTTCACATCGGGGCGTCAAGGGCGATTCCGCGGCCTGCGGGCCGATTTACGCATCGCTCTGATGGATTCTATCATTTGCCTCGGCACCTTGCGCGGCGGCTGGCTAGATGTTTTCCGGCAGATAGATGTCGAAGGGCAGAAAGGTCTGGCCCGGAGCGTTGGCGGCGCCGGTTTCGATGGCATGCGCCATCAGGTCGACGAGCTCACGGCATAAAGCGGCGAGCGGGGTCGAGATCACCATGGTGAGGATGTTGTCGGCGAGCGCCGCGCGCGACTCGGCGTTGATCTCGTTGCAGACGACCACCGGCATGGTCGCGGGCTTCGCTGCCCGCAGCGCCGAGACCGCGCCTTCCATGCCACCGCCGGCGACGTAGCAGCCGGCAAGATCCGGAT
>NZ_RZQP01000296.1:0-6452 GCF_003998165.1 Mesorhizobium sp. M7A.F.Ca.US.007.01.2.1
GACGACGACTATGGCGCCGCCACCGCCAAGGCGGTGTTCGCGCTTGCCGATCCGCAGGCGCCGAATGCGCGTCCACTGTACGGTGCACCTGAAATGCCGCTGACGCTGCCGCGCCGCGGCGGCAAGTCGAACGCCGCCAGGACCTCGAAGGACCTGACCGAGCATGTCTGGGCCGGCAGCAGCATCAAGCTGACGCTGGTCGCCACCGACGATGCCGGGCACACCGCATCCAGCGAAACCAAGACGCTGCTGATGCCGGAGCGGCCTTTCGCCAATCCGCTGGCACGCGCCGTGATCGAACAGCGCCGCCTGCTGGCGCTCGACGCCAACGCCAAGCCGCGCGTGCTAGACCTGATGGACGCCATCACGCTGCGGCCGGAAGACACCTTCGACAACATGTCCCATTACCTCGCCATCATGAGCGCCCGCACCCGGCTGAAGATGGCCGACAGCGACGATCAATTGCGCAGCGAGGTCTCCTATCTCTGGGAAATCGCGCTCGGCATCGAGGAAGGCAATCTTTCGGCCGCCGAAAAGCGGCTGCGCCAGGCGCAACAGGCGCTGCAGGACGCCATCAAGAATGGCGCCAGCGACGCTGAAATCGAAAAGGCGATGAAGGAACTGCGCGAGGCGATGAACCAGTTCCTGCAGGAATTCGCGGAGCGCGCCAAGCAAAATCCCAACGCCCCGCAGATGCAGCAGAATGGCCAGGAACTGCGCCAGAGCGACATCGATCGCATGATGGACCAGATCGAGAACCTGGCGAAGTCCGGTGATCGCGACAAGGCCCAGCAATTGCTGTCCCAACTGCAGGACATGATGAACAATCTGCAGGCCGACCGTCAGCAGCAAGGCGGCCAGCAGGACAGCGAGATGCGCCAGCAGATGGACAAGCTGGGCGAGATCCTGCGCCGTCAGCAGGAGATGATGAACGACACCTTCCGCATGGATCAGATGCAGCGCGGCGAGCGCCAGCGCGGGCAGAACCGTGACGAGCAGCTCGGCGAAGGCGGCCAGGATGAGGACAGACCCGGCGTCGGCGAAGACCGCGATCCGCTCGCCCGGCAAAAGCCGATGACGCCCCAGGAATTCGCCGATGCGCTGAAACAGCTGCAGCAGGGCCAGGGCCAGTTGCAGAGCGACCTCGAACAGCTGAAGAAGGGCCTCGAAGGCATGGGTATGGAGCCCAATGAAGGATTTGGCGAGGCCGGCAAGTCCATGGGCAATGCCGAACAGGCACTCGGCGAGGGCGAAGGCGATGCGGCCGTCGGCCATCAGGGCCGGGCGCTGGAAGCGCTGCGCAAGGGCGCCAAGGACATGATGAAGCAGATGCAGGCCATGCAGGGCGACCAGGGTGGCGGCGAGGAAGGCGGCCGCCAGCAGAACGCCGATCGCGATCCGCTCGGCCGGCCGCGCGCCAGCCAGGGTCCCGATTTCGGCGATTCGGTGAAGGTGCCCGACGAGATCGACGTGCAGCGCGCCCGCCAGATTCTGGAAGCGATCCGCAAGCGGCTCGGCAATGCGCTCAGCCCTGACATCGAACGCAGCTATCTGGAACGGCTGCTCGAGCTGAAATAGAGCAATTCCAGGAAATGTGTGAAGCGGTTTTCCGTCCGGAATTGCGAAAAAACAAGGGGATCGCCGCCCCCGTCCATCCC
This sequence comes from Mesorhizobium sp. M7A.F.Ca.US.007.01.2.1, assembly GCF_003998165.1. NCBI lineage: Bacteria > Pseudomonadati > Pseudomonadota > Alphaproteobacteria > Hyphomicrobiales > Phyllobacteriaceae > Mesorhizobium > Mesorhizobium sp. M7A.F.Ca.US.007.01.2.1. The sequence continues at coordinate 1,659 of NZ_RZQP01000296.1, forward strand.
ACCTGAAAACCCTCTCGCACGGTTGCACCACCATGCCCAGACTTGGCGCCGTCACACCCATCCTGCGCATCTTCGACATTGCCAAGGCGCGTGAATTCTATGTCGGCTTCCTCGACTTCAAGGTGCAGTGGGAACATCGCTTCGCCGACGACGCGCCGCTCTACATGGCGATCGGCCGCGACGGCTGCGTCCTGCATCTCAGCGAACATTATGGCGACGGTGCACCCGGCATCGCCCTGCGCATCGAGGTCGAGGACATCACGGCTCTTCATGGCGAGCTGACCGGCAAAAACTACCGCTTCGCCAGGCCAGGCGTGGAAGAGACGCCTTGGAAGACCCGCGAGGTATCGGTCGCCGATCCGTTCGGCAACAGGCTGCATTTCTACGAGGATGCCGCCGGCTGACTGAGCCTGTTGACGAAGGCTTCGCGGATCGCATCCTGCATGCCGTCGATCGCCTCGCCTGACGCGTTCGGGTTGCGGTGCATCACCACGTTCGAGGAATCGATGGCGCCGAATCCGTCCGCCGTGGTCAGTTCACGACAGCCGTCCGGAATGTTGCTGCGCGAGATCGGCGCGATCGCCAGTCCGGAGGTGACGGCGAGCTTGAGGCCGCCGGTGGTGTCGCTGGTATAGGCGACACGATAGGCAAGATCGCGCTGCTCCAACGACTTGATGGCGAAGTCCTTGCACCAGCCGGCCCGGTTGTAGAGCGCGATCGGCACCGGCTGTTCCTCATGCATGTGATGCAGGGACGATGTCACCCACACGGTCGGGTCGTGCATCAGCACTTCGCCGCCGGCGGGATCCTGCCATTCGAACACCACGCACAGATCGAGCTCGCCGGCAGCGAGCGCCGCCATCTGTGCCCCGGAATGGGCATAGCGCACGGTGACCTCGACCTGCGTATGACGCTTCGAGAAAGCGCCGAGCGCGCGCGACAGGATGGCGTGGCCATATTCCTCCGGAATGCCGATGCGCACCGGCCCGCCAAGCGGCGCTGCCGCCATCGATGCCGACGTCTCGTCGAGCAGCGAGACGATGCGGCGGGCGTTGACGATGAGTTCGCCGCCGCGCCGCGTCAACGCGACGCCGCGCGAACCGCGCTCGAACAGGCTGGCGCCGATCAGATCTTCGAGCTTCTTCATCTGCATCGACACCGCGGATTGGGTGCGGCCGGCCTGCTCCGCCGCCTTGGTGAAATTGCCGGTCTCGGCAATCGCCACGAAGGTGCGCAGGAGGTCGCTGTCGAGGGTCGGCCGCATGAAATCCGCCATAAGAGAATTTGATTGCTGGCATCATTCCAATTCGTTTGCAACATGTCAAACGGCGGATGATAGTCGCCTCACCCATTGGATATGCGGCTGCGAAATCAGCCGCGGACCAATCAAGAGTCCTCACTCGTGCCCGCTGCCCGAAACGGTGGCGGGTTCTTTTTACCCCGCAGGCGGCAGCTTCGGATCGTACGCGCAGGAGCCTGGATGCAGATGGAAAATCGGATGGTGGGCGGCATCCTGAGCCTGTGCCTCGGCGTGCTGGTCTTTTCGCTGCAGGATCCGCTCGTCAAAGCCGTGTCGAGCGGTTATCCAGTGACCGAGGTGATGGCGATCCGCTCGATCGTCGCTCTGCCGATCCTCATCGTTCTGGTCCATGCCGATGTTGGCTTGCGGGCGATCCTGTCGAAGCGATCCGGCATGCTGACGGTGCGCGCCTTCATCCAGTTCACCTCCTATACGATGTACTATCTGGCCATCGCCGCCTTGCCGCTTGCCGATGCGGTGGCGCTTTATTTCATGGCGCCGCTGTTCATCATGGTGCTCGCCGGGCCCTACCTTGGCGAGCGCGTCTCCTGGCAGACACTGGCAACCGTGCTGATCGGCTTGTTCGGCGTCCTCGTGATGCTGCGCCCCGGCGCAGGGCTGTTCGACTGGGCAGCGCTGCTGTCGCTGGGCTCGGCGGCGCTCTATGGTTTTTCGCAGCTGATGGCCCGCAAGATCGGCGACACCGAATCGTCCACCGTGATGGCCTTCTATCAGAACGGCGCCTATCTGGTTGGCGCCGCCGTGGTTGCCGGCGCGTTTCACCTTGCCGGCATAACCCACGCCGTCCACCCCAGCCTGGAATTCCTGGTACGGCCATGGCTTTGGCCGACGCTGCCGGATTTTCTAAAGATGGCCGCCTGCGGCTTCGTCGCCTCCGCCGGCATGATCCTGCTGTCGCAGGCTTACCGGATGGCGCCGGCCAACCGCGTTGCCACCTTCGAATATACCGGCATCCTGTGGTCGCCGCTGTGGGGTTTCCTGTTCTTCGCCGAGGTGCCGCGGTCGACGACCGTGATCGGTGCCGCCTTGATCATCGGCGCCGGTCTGCTGGCGCTCAACACCGAACGGCGCAAGAATGTTCCACCCGTGCTCGCTGCCGCCGACCCAGCCTGATCAGGCGAAGCAGATCAGCGCCCGTTCGACACGCGAGCGGATTTCAGCCAGCGTGAAGGGCTTCTGCACGACATCGAGGATGATGCCGTTCAATTCCTCGGCGCGCTCGCGCTGGTCGGCATAGCCGGTCATCAGCACGATCTTGATGGCGGGAAACAATGCTGCCGCCGCTATCGCCATCTCGATGCCGTCCATCTCCGGCATGCGGATATCGGAGACGACGAGATCATATCCGCCACGCGCGGCCTGGATCAGCGCAAGCCCCTGCGCGCCATCCGCCGCGATATCGATTGTGTGCCCGGCGCGTTCAAGCGCGCGGGCGGCCAGGGTGCGGACGGACTCATCGTCCTCGACGATCAGAAGCTTTGCCATGGCCGGCATATTTGGCCGCCAAAAGTTGACTTTTCCTGAAAGCGCTGAGGATCAGCAAACCTTTTTGCTGCCGCTCAGGCATCCCCTTTGACGACACCGACAAAGGGCAACTCGCGAAAGGCATGGGCTACATCCATGCCGTAGCCGACGACGAAATAGTCGGGGCAGTCGAAGCCGACATAATCGGCATTGAGTTCGGTCTGGCGGCGCATGCGCTTGTCGAGCAGCACGGCGATCGAACAGCTCTTGGCGCCCCGCGACAGCATCAGCTCCCGGGTGAAGCTCAGCGTCTTGCCCGATTCGAGAATGTCGTCGATCAGCAGCACGTCGCGGCCAGCGACCTCATTGTCGATGTCGCGCAGCACCCTCACCTCGCCGCTGCTGGTGCCGGCGCCATAGCTGGAGATGAAGATGAATTCGACCTCCGGCGACAGGCCGACATCGTGCATGGCGCGGATGAGATCTGCGGCGAAGATGAACGACCCCTTCAGCACCGAGATCACCAGGAGGTCATGGTAGTCGTGTCCGGCAATCTCCTTGGCGAGTTCGAGATTGCGCCGCGCGATCGCCGATGCAGAAAACAGGACTTCGATGTTCTTGCCGCGTACAATTGGCATTTTTCGCCCCGCTGATTTTCTTGCCTAAACGCGTTCACGCCCAGCATGTGTTGAGATTCAGGTCAGGCTGAGTCGAAAACGGTGGTTTCCGAGAACCGGAGCGGAGCGTACTGAAGTACGTGAGCACCGGAAGCGCACGAAACCGCCGTTTGCGGCCAGTCTCACCTGAATATCAGCACACGCTATTCGGCGAAGGTGACCGATACAGTTCTTACACCGTTTCTAGGCACGTCGAGCCGGCTGGCAAAGCCGAATCTTTCGCCAGAGGCCAGCGAACGGCCGGATGTCCCCAACGTATAGCGGGTGATGTGCCCGTCATTGCCGGTCACCCGGATTTCAAGCGGCGGCAGCTGCGCCGGTTTGGCGCCGTCATTGGCGGCCTCGCCATCGACGAACAGCGCAGGGTTCGGTCCGGAAGCATCGACGCGTGACGTGACGCCCGAAATGCTGAGCGCCGACGCTTGCGCGCTGGACAGGAACGGCACCTGGCGCACCAGCGCGTGCCCGCCGGAAACCCAGAAGGCGGCCAAGGCAGCGCCGATGCCGGCGATCCAGAAGATCGGCCCGCCGCGCGAGGTTGGCGGCCGCTCCGGCGGGGCTTCGGGCTTGCGCAGCATGTCCATGCCTTCGATGGGTGGCATGACGATCGCACGCGGCAGCGGCGAAACGCTTTCCACGGCAGGCGCAAGGCGCGGCATCACCACGTAATCGGCATCGACGATGTCGGCGGCCGAACCACGCATGAACCGGTCCGCCGCGGCAATTGCCGCCGGATCGGTCATGATTTCGCCGGAAACCGGGCGCGCGGTTCGATCGTCAGCCATCATGGCCCCAGCATTGCAGCACGTGTTCGCTTTTCGTTTCTTTTGCGTAAACACAAATGGTTAACGCTTCCCCACCGGAGCCCTCGTGACGAGTCGAAAGAGCCTAGGAATTAACCGCCGGTTAACCATGCCGGCCGATGGTCTTTACCCAGAACAGGCCGGCTCACTGCCGTGCCGAATTTCAGGTCGTCGAAATTGATTCGCTTCGAAAATGTCGGCCTCCGCTATGGCATGGGTCCGGAAATCCTCCGCGACATCTCCCTGCACATTCCGGAGCGCTCCTTCCAGTTCCTCAGCGGGCCTTCGGGCGCCGGCAAGACGACCTTGCTGCGCCTGCTGTTCATGTCGCTGAAGCCAACGCGCGGGCTGATCACCATCTTCGGCAAGGATCGCTCCCGCATTTCCCGCACCGAGCTGCCGCATCTCAGACGCCGGATCGGCGTGGTGTTCCAGGATTTTCGGCTGCTCGACCACATGACCACCTATGAGAACGTCGCGCTGCCGCTGCGCGTGCGCGGGCGCGAGGAGGCGAGCTACCGCACCGATG
>NZ_RZQP01000297.1:0-6426 GCF_003998165.1 Mesorhizobium sp. M7A.F.Ca.US.007.01.2.1
TCACCCGTCTGCTGGTCTCGATCTGGCTGCGCCGGGCTCGCCCGAAGGAATTGCCGAAGGCGCCGGTGACCTTCGTTCCGCCCGGCACCAAGATCCCCTTCATGGGCATCCGTCGCTGGACGTTCACGCTGTCCAGCGCACTTTCGATCCTGTCGGTGGTGCTGTTCATGACCGTCGGCATCAACTACGGCATCGATTTCAAGGGCGGTTCGCTGATCGAAGTGCAGGCCAAGAGCGGCAATGCCGATCTCGCCGACCTCCGCGCGCGGCTGACCGAACTCAACATCGGCGAAGTCCAGGTGCAGCAGTTCGGTACGCCGAACGACGTGCTGATCCGCGTCGGCACGCAGGATGGTGGCGAAAATGCCGAGCAGACCGTCATCGACAAGGTGCGCGGCGAGCTGCAGGATAATTACGATTTCCGCCGCGTCGAAGTGGTGGGACCGACCGTCTCCGGCGAGCTCGCCAAGCAAGGCACGATCGCCATGCTGATCGCGCTGCTCGGCATCCTGATCTATGTCTGGTTCCGCTTCGAATGGCAGTTCGCGGTCGGCGCCATCGTGGCGACGGTGCACGATGTGGTCATGACGCTCGGCTTCTTCGTCATCTCCGGGCTGGAGTTCAACCAGTCGTCACTGGCGGCGATCCTGACGATCATCGGCTATTCGCTGAACGATACGATCGTGGTCTATGACCGTGTCCGAGAGGATCTGCGAAAATACAAGCGCATGCCGCTGCCGCAACTCCTGAACAACGCCATCAACGAGACGCTGTCGAGAACGACGCTGACCTCGGTGACGACGATCCTGGCGCTGCTGGCGCTGGTTCTGTTCGGTGGCGAGGTGATCCGCTCGTTCACCATGGCCATGCTGTTCGGCGTCATCTTCGGCACCTATTCGTCGATCTTCATCGCCGCCCCGCTGCTGATCCTGTTCAAACTGCGGCCGCAGGCTACGGCCGACGAGGAGAAGCCGGTCAATGGCGGCAAGGCGGTCGCGACCTGACGCGCCCCCCCGAAGAGGTTTAACGGTGACCAGCAAAGGCATCGTCATCCGCGAGGCGCATTTCCCGGGCCGCGCGCCGATCGAAGCCTACGGCAATGGCGGATTCCGCTTTGCCGACATGTCGCATCGCGGTTCGCTGCTCTGTCTGCCATCCGGCATCCATGGCTGGGAGCCGGTGGACCCCTTGGCGCTGACGGTGGCGGATTTTGACAGGCTGCTGTCCGAGGCCGACAAGGTCGAGATCCTGCTGGTCGGCATGGGCAGGGATCTCCGGCCGTTGCCCGCTGCATTGCGGGCCGCGCTGAAGGCCGCCGGCGTTGCATCCGACCCGATGTCGACGGGGGCCGCGGTGCGGACCTACAATGTCCTTCTGGCGGAAGAGCGCGCCGTGGCCGCCGCGCTCATTGCCGTCGATTGACATGTCTCGAAGCGCTGAAATCGTCATGGACGCGGTGCGCGCCGCCGACCATGATCGCTATCTGACCGCGCTCTACGCGCCGGACGGCAAGCGCTACGCGCTGTTTTCGCTCTACGCCTTCAACGCGGAGATATCAGGTATTCGCGATCGCATCCATGAGGCGCTACCGGGCGAGGTGCGGCTGCAATGGTGGCGCGATGTCATTGCCGCCGGCGGCGAGGCCGGCGCCGGCCATCCCACTGCCGAAGCCGTGAACGCTACGATAGCGACATTCGGCCTGCCGAAGCCGGCCTTCGAGAACATGCTCGATGCGCGCATCTTCGACCTCTACGACGACCCGATGCCGTCGCGCACCGATCTGGAAGGCTATTGCGGCGAGACGGCGGCAGCACTCATCCAGCTTGCGGCGATGGTGCTCGATCCCGGTGAGGCGCCGCGCTTTGCCGAACTGGCGGGCAGGGCAGGCTGCGCACAGGCGATGACCGGCCTGCTGCTGCTGTTGCCGCTGCATCGCCAGCGCGGACAATGTTTTGTCCCGGCCGACATTCTGGCGGCAGCGGGATCGTCGCCGGAAGAATTCGTCACCGGCGACGGCGGACCCGGCGCCAAACGCGCGGTGGCGGCGATGATGGCGCTGGCACGGGAACATCTTTCCGCCTTCGAGAGGGGCGCACCGGCTCTCCCGGTCTCGCTGCGCCCGGCATTCCTGCCGCTGGCCCTGTCGCGCGCCTATCTCGGCAAGATGGAGAATGGCTCGCCGCTCGGTGGCGTGGCGCGGCTCTCGGCCTTGCGCCGGCATTGGCTGTTGCTGCGCCGCGCGAGCAAGGGTTGGCCAGCACTTTGACGTAAACGTCAACCGTGCTAAGAAGTCTCCGCGCCAAAACTGTCGCCATAGACGACAGGCCGGCCGGAGGAGATACCCATTCAATGAGCTTGCCTTTGCTGGTTGCGATCGTCGCCCTTGGCATCGCGCTGTCGGTTGCCGCGGTGCATTTCACTGGCGGCAGCAAGACGGCGACGCTCAGTGGCGCAGATCATGCGAAGAGCCGGTTCGCCGAGGATTTTCCCGACGAGATCGTGGCGGCAGTCCGCCTGACAGCAGATGCCGGGACCGCGTTCCTGGATATCGGGCGAGGGCGCTTCGGGATCGTTCACAGCGTAGGCGACTGCTTCTTGACCCGCATCGTCACGCCTCAAGATGTCACGATTTTGGACACTGGAGACGGGAATACGGTCTCGCTGCGGCTCGCCGATTTCACCTGGAAGGGCGGCCGCTTCCGCTTTGCCAGCGCAACGGATGCGCAAGGCTTGCTGAAGGCGCTTGAGCCGCAGAGTTTCGGCGGAGAGGCGGCATGATGGACGACTACAATTTTCCGCAGGTCACTCAACTGGCCATCCCGTTCTTCGTTGTCGCGATCCTGATCGAGCTTTGGTTGGTGCGCACCGGCCGTGCCAAGGGTTCGTTCGAAACGCGCGACACATTGACCAGCCTGATGATGGGTACCGGCAATGTCGTTGCCGGGCTGCTGCTTGGCGTCGTGTCCTACTGGGCGTTGCTGTGGCTCTGGCAGTTCCGCGTCTTCAATCTCGGCCTGTCGATCTGGGTCTTTCTGGTGGCCTTCCTGCTCGATGATCTGCGCTACTATTTCTATCACCGCATCGCGCACCGGGTGCGCTGGGTGTGGGCCGAACACGTCAACCACCATTCCAGCCAGCACTACAATCTGTCGACAGCGCTGCGGCAGAGCTGGACGGGCCTGTTCACCTTCATGTTCGTGCTGCAGGCGCCGCTGGTGCTGCTCGGCTTCCACCCGGCGGTGATTGCCTTCACCTTCGGCTTCAATTTGGTCTGGCAATTCTGGATCCACACCGAGACCATCGGCAAGATGTGGGGCTGGTTCGAGTTCGTCTTCAACACGCCCTCACACCACCGCGTCCACCACGCCACCAATCCGCGCTATCTCGACGCCAACTATGCCGGCACGCTGATCATCTGGGACCGCATGTTCGGCACCTTCGTCGGGGAACTGGAAGAAGACCGGCCGCGCTACGGCATCGTCAGGAATCTCGGCACCTTCAATCCGCTGAAAGTGGCATTCCATGAATGGATCGGCATGTTCAGGGATGCCTTTGCGCCCGGTCTGACCTTGAGCGATCGCCTGAACTATCTGATCAAGCCTCCCGGCTGGAGCCATGACGGCTCGCGCGAGACTTCGGAGAGTTTGAAGGCTGCCTATGTCAGGCGAAATCCTGCTGAGGCGGGGAAGCCTGGGTTGCCAAGCGTGGGTGTCGAGCCCGCCGAGTAGAACTTCTTATGTCAGGAGGGTCCGTCGTCATCGCTGTCGTACGCCAATTGCGCGATTCGTTCCCTCACTTGCGCGATGGCGTGATCCAGCGGAATAGCGGGACGCGTATCTTCGATCGAAGCCTTTATCTTGGCCCGGATCGCGGCTAGGCGCTCGGCATGCTCCTCTTCCTCGCGCTGGAAGGCCCGGAGCGCCGCGCGGATGACTTCGCTCGCCGAGCCGAAAGAGCCGTCTTCGACTTTTTGGCGGATAAGGCGGGCCATTGCTGGCGTGACTGTGACAGAAAGTTTCTCGGCGAATTCCGTGGAACGGCTCCCATTGGACAGCAAGTGGGATTGTATCCTGCTTCATCCGTGCGGCCAACGATGAGGTCCTAGCGCCTGGGTTTCGCCCGGCCAGCTTCCGAACCATCCGGCATGGTGGCGCTAATGCGCCGAGTTGTGCCGAAATGCCGGCCGAATTCATGGCCCCCCAAATCTGTAAAATTGGCTTCGAACTCAACCAGCGCGTCGACAATAGCCGGCGCCTCCGAGCTGGGAGCCTCCTGCGTGAATCGTGCACTGAGGTAGGCGCCATGAGGATGTGAGGGATCCAGACGGGCTTGGATCGCCCAGAAGGATGACAGCGAATAGATCGCTTTCATGAAATCCAGAATTAGCCGGTCATTGTAGGGACCTTCGACAGGCTGAACGGCAATGATTCTCTTCAAGCTTCGATCACGGTTCTCATTGTAATTTTCATTTTCGTACAGCCAACCTTGGCCCCCGTGAGGCTGACCTATTAGCGCCTCGATAGCGGGTATATGAACTTCGCGCAGCTTCCGCAGGTTGGTGCATCTGACATAGATGCTCCAGCAAATTTCGTAGTCGCCGGCGAAAGGTTCGCCACTCGGCGGCAGGTCCGACGGCAGAAGCTGGTGCAGCTCGGAGTGCTTGGCCACGGACTACTCGGCGGCTTGCGCTTGTGCCGGCAGCCCTAGCCATTCTCGGCAATCAGCCTGCGCACGCGATGTGATGGCGTGCCGCTTGGCAACGGTCTTGTCCTTGCCGCGCATGCGTTTGCCCTCGGCCTTCGGAGCTTCGACAGGTGGGAACAGGCCGAAATTGACGTTCATCGGCTGGAATGAGCGCTTTCCCGGCTCGTCATCGGAGACAATATGACCGCCGGTGATGTGGTTGAGCAGAGCGCCGAAGGCCGTGGTCAGCGGCGGCAGGGACGGAGCAAGGCCGAGCCGCTCCGCTGCGGCGAAGCGGCCGGCGAGCAGGCCGATGGCCGCACTTTCGACATAGCCTTCGCAGCCGGTGATCTGGCCGGCGAAACGCAGGCCGGGCCGCGACTTCAGTTGCAGCGAAGCGTCGAGCAAGGTCGGCGAGTTGATGTAGGTGTTGCGGTGCAGGCCGCCGAGACGGGCGAAATCAGCGTTTTCGAGACCCGGTATGGTGCGGAAGATGCGCACCTGCTCGGCATGCTTCAACTTGGTCTGGAAACCGACCATGTTGTAGAGCGTGCCCAGCGCATTGTCCTGCCGCAACTGGACGACGGCATAGGCCTTTACCGTCGGATTGTGGGCATTGGTCAGCCCCATCGGCTTCATAGGCCCGTAGCGTAGCGTCTCGACACCGCGCTCGGCCATGACTTCGATCGGCAGGCAGCCGTCGAAATAGGGCGTGCCTTCCCATTGCTTGAATTCGGTTTTCTGGCCGTCGACCAGCGCTTGCACGAAGGCAAGGTACTGGTCCTTGTCCATCGGACAATTGATGTAGTCCTTGCCGGTGCCGCCTGGCCCGACCTTGTCGTAGCGCGACTGGAACCAGCAGGTATTCATGTCGATCGTGTCGAAATGGATGATCGGCGCAATGGCGTCGAAGAAGGCGAGCGCATCGGCGCCGGTCGCTTCCGCGATCGACTGGGCAAGCCCGGGGGCGGTCAACGGACCCGTGGCAACGATCGCCTGGTCCCAATCCGTCGGCGGCAGACCTGGCACTTCCTCGCGCCGGATGGTGATCAGCGGGTGTGCTTCGAGTTTTTTCGTCACGGCATCGGCGAATCCGTCGCGATCGACGGCCAGCGCGCCGCCGGCCGGAACCTGGTTGGCGTCGCCGGCGCTCATGATCAACGAGCCGGCCAGCCGCATTTCGGCGTGCAACAGGCCGACCGCGTTGTTGTCGGCGTCGTCGGAGCGGAAGGAATTGGAACAGACGAGCTCGGCCAGGCTATCGGTCTTGTGCGCATCGGTGCCACGAACGGGCCGCATTTCATGCAGGATGACGGGCACGCCGGCTTGCGCTGCCTGCCAGGCGGCTTCGGAACCGGCGAGGCCGCCGCCGATGATGTGGATTGGGTTTTTGCTCATGAGCGCCGGAATAATCGCTTGGTGCGGCGATTGCAATTGCCGTGCGCGGTGCGGGGCAAACAGCTGCTGATGGGAGCGCCTCGTGAAAACAACAACACCCGCCGGGGGAGGAGGTCCGGCGGGTGTCGTTTTTCGGGTCGACCTTCGGGAGGAGGTGAAGGCCGGCCATATTCGTCATCGCCGGGGAGGAGGTCGGCTTTGACGAAATTCCTTTCGCCATTTTTAGAAGGGGCGAAACCTCTGGAGCAAAATTCGTCTTGCCCCTGGGAAACAGCGCCCGCCGCGGGAGGAGGTGCGGCGGGGGCCGTTTTTTTTGTCAACCCCCCGGCGGGGGTGGAGGTCGGG
>NZ_RZQP01000298.1:0-6293 GCF_003998165.1 Mesorhizobium sp. M7A.F.Ca.US.007.01.2.1
ACCTTGCCGGAATTGGCCAGCCGCCTGGCGATCTCGATGCCCTCCTGTTTGGACAGGCCTTTTTCGAAATCTTCGTCAGCGACCATGCGGATGCCGACGACGAATTTCTCGCCGACCGACGCACGCACGGCATCAAGCACCATGTTGGTGAAGCGCAGGCGGTTGTCGAGCGAGCCGCCGAATTCGTCGTCGCGATGGTTGGTGGCCGGCGACCAGAAGCCGTCCATCAGATGGCCGTAGGATTCGAACTCGATGCCGTCCAGGCCGGCGGCCTGACAGCGCTGGGCGGCCGAAGCATAGTCGGCGACGATGCGCTCGATGTCCCAGTCCTCGATGGTTTTCGGGAATGCGCGATGCGCCGGCTCACGCACCGGCGAGGCCGAGAGTACCGGCAGCCAGTCGGCCTTGTTCCAGCCGGTACGGCGGCCGAGATGGGTGATCTGGATCATCACCTTGCAGTCGTGCTCGTGGCAGGCATCGGCGAGCTCGGCCAGCCACGGCACGATCCTGTCGTCATAGACATGCAGATTGCCGAAAGCGGCCGGGCTGTCGCGCGAGACGATCGCCGAGCCGGCGGTCATGGTCAGCGCCATGCCTCCCCTAGCCTTCTCGGCATGGTAGAGCCGGTATCGCTGTTTCGGCATGCCGTCCTCGGAATAGGCCGGCTCATGGCTGGTCGACATGACCCGGTTCTTCAGCGTCAGATGTTTGAGCTGGTAGGGCTGGAGAAGCGGATCGTTGGAGGTCATCGTCTTCCTGCGGTTTCAAATTGTGCTAATGAGCGGCAAAATTCGTTTTCAAGCATGTCGTCCCGCACGCACTCCGGGCGCATGCGACAAGGATTGGGCCCATGATCGACACCAAAACTCTCACCCAGCTCGGTGCGCACGTCGAGACGCCACAAAGCCCCGAAGCAGCGGTCCTGGAGACCGTACCGTTTTCGCGCGGCGACGGGCCGCCGGCGATCGTGCGCTTCACCTGCCCGGAATTCACCTCGCTGTGCCCGGTCACCGGCCAACCGGACTTCGCCCATATCGTCATCGACTACGCACCCGATGCGGCTCTGGTGGAATCGAAGTCGCTCAAGCTGTTCATGACCTCGTTTCGCAACCATGGCGCCTTCCATGAAGACTGCACCGTCATGATCGGCCGCCGCATCGTGGCGGCAACCAAGCCGCTGTGGTTGCGCATAGGCGGCTATTGGTATCCACGCGGCGGCATTCCGATCGATGTGTTCTGGCAAACCGGCGCTCCGCCGGAAGGCGCCTGGCTCCCCGACACCGGGGTGGCGCCCTATCGCGGGCGGGGTTGAGCTCGCCCATCATTCGCATTGATATTGGCTGAGTGCCCATTCGCCGGTCACCGACAACAGGTCCGTGATCTTCCAGTCGCCATCGACCTTCTTGAATTTCCATTCCAGCCGGTGCGGGTTGCCCGATATGACGAAGGCGACGATGACCTTGGCCTGGTCACCGTTGATCGCCTCGAGCGTCTTCAGGCTCTTGTCGATCTCGGCCTTGTCGTAATCGGCATTGTCGAGCGCCATGTTGGGGTCGAGGCACTCGCCCTGCCCGGATTTGCGCAAGGCGTCGCTCTTGTCGAGCACGGTTTTGGCTGGATCGATGAAATGGCTTCGCTCGGCCGGATCGATCTCCAGCCCGACCTGATCGTAAAACGGCCGCACAACGGCGGTCGGCGAGCCCGGCTGGATCGGTGCGGCGGGCGCGGCTTCGGCCGGCGACCATCCAACCGGCGGCGTGGCCGGTTCTGCCGCTCCGCCCGGCGCATTTGCGGGCGGTGCAGCGCTGTCGCTCGGCTGGGTGTCGGCCGGGGCGTTTGCCGGCGGCGCACCCAACAAGCCTTGCGCGGCGGCGCCGCTCAGAGCCGCCAGCAGGCACACACCCGACAGTGCCACGAACCGGCGGTGGGCCATCGCTTCACTCCGGCGTCTGGCCGGCCATGCATTCCAGCGCGCTGAGCGTCCAGTCGCTGGTTTTGGAAGCGATGTCCGATATCTTCCACTTGCCGTCGATCTTCTTGAGCGACCAGAGCATTTCACGTTTGGAATCATCGCCTTCCGGAAACAGGCTGAAGGATGCCGTGACCTGTGCGTTGTCGCCATCCTGCTTCTCAGACAGTTTCAGCGTTTTCGAGACGGTTTTCTGATCGAAATCCTGAGCGTCGAGACCAGGATCGAAATCGATGCAGGCGACCTGGTCCGGGTTCTTTTTCGTTGCCTGGTCGTTCAGGTCGAACAGTTTCGTCACCGGTTCGGTGAACCGGTCCCGATATTGTTCGTCGGCCTCGAACTTGACCGCCGGGGCATAGAAGAACTTCACCGCGTCGGACGCCGGTCCGGCGACGGCTCCGGCCGGCAGGGCTATCGAAAGGGCGGCAACGATCACTGTCAGTCGCATGCAGAATCTCCGGCTTTTGACGGCTTGAGCCTATCAACACCACGTATCCTGCATATCGGCTTTTTTGCGGCTCATGAAGTCCTGCAGCACCTTGTTTCAGCCGTCCAGCCAGACGTTCTGAAGGTCCATCTCGAATGTCTGGTGGACACCATAGTTCTTCACCTTCTTGCTCATGTGGCTGTAGAGCTTCTGCCAGAAGGGCTGAATAATGACGCCCGAATCCTGCAGGATCTGCTCGACATCCTTCATGACCTCGCGTCGTTTCTCCACGTCGATGAGCGAAAGCGCCTGCTTGAGCTTGGCATCGAAATCGGGGTTGGAATATGCCGATTCATTCCAGGCCTCGCCGGTGCGATAGCCGAGCGCCAGCACCTGCACGCCAAGCGGGCGCATGTACCAGATCGTCATCGAATAGGGATATTTCGTCCAGTCGTTCCAGAAGGTCGAACCCGGCAGCACCGTGCGCTTCACCTTGATCCCGGCATCGCGCAACTGGCCGGCAATGGCGTCGCCGGTATTCTTCTGCCAATCGTCCTCGATGGTGATCAGCTCATGCTCGAAGTCGGCCTGTCCGGCTTCCGCCATCAGCTTCTTGGCGCCGGCGGCGTCGCGTGTCTTCTTGGGCAGCGCATAGTATTCCGGATGGATCGGGGCGACGTGGTGGTTTTCACCAGGGGTGCCTCGCCCGGCATAACCGAGTTCGAGGACCGCATTGTTGTCGACGGCCATTTGCAGGGCGTTGCGCACCCGCTTGTCGTCATAGGGCTTGTGGGTGATGTTGGTGCGGGCAACCAGCGTCGTCGCCGTCGCCACCTCCGATTTCACCAGATCCATCTTGTCGAGAATGTCGATGAAGTCGGCGGGCGACTCGAAATTGAGGTCGATCTCACCGGATTCGAACGCGTTCACGGTGGCGTTGAAATCGGTGCCGTAGTCGACGAACTCGACGCTGTCGAGCGGCGCCTCACCACCCCACCATTTGCCATTCTCACGACGCTTGACGACCGCCTTCTGGCCGACATCGTAGGAGACCAGTTCGAACGGTCCCGTGCCGATCGGCTTCTTGATCGGATCGGCACCGTCGGCATCGAAGCTGCGATGGACGACGAGCGCCGGATAGTCGGTGAAATTCGGGATCAGCGAAATGTCTGGTTCGCTTAACTTCAGCTTGACCGTATTGTCGTCGACCTTGGTGATCGCGCCATCCCTGGCCTTGCCGGTCTTTGCGTCGATCAGCGCGCCGACCCGGGCGGCCATGGAATTGCCGGCGACATTCTTCTCGCACCAGCGGGTCAGATTGTGAGCGACGTCATCGGCGTTGAAGGCATCGCCATTGTTCCACGTGATGCCCTTGCGCACATGCAGCACGTATTCGGTGGCGTCGTCGTTGATATCCCAGCTTTCGAGCAGGACCGGCTCGAAGGTGAATTGCCTGGTATAGCGGACAAGCGGCTCCAGCCAGCAGCGCGAAATGTTCGCCAGTTCCACCCAGTCGTAAGTGCGCGGATCCTTCTGTCCCTTCACCGACATCGAGACGCGCAGCGTTCCGCCTTTCTTCGGCTCTTCGGCCAAGGCCCGATCCGGCACGGCAAGGCCGATCATGCCATAGGCAAGAGCCGTCGATGCGCCGAAGGCGCTTGCCAGCGCCAGGAACTCGCGCCGGTCGACACGACCCGCGCGTGCTTCGACCGCCATTGCCTCGATAGCGCTCGGCACGCGATCGCCACTGCTTCTGAAGAATGCCATTTTTTCCTCCCGTCTGGTTCCCTTTGATCTTGGTTCTTCGCCTCAACTGACGCTGTCCGGCAGCCTCTCCTCGCGCCGCGCGATGAAATCCATCAGGCCATCGGCGATGCCTTCGTCGAGCTTCGGCTCCTCGTAATCCGCCAGCATGTTGCGCGCCTTCTCGCGGCCGCGCGTGTCGTGGTCCTTCGCCCCTTCTGCCTTCCACTGTTCGAACGAATTGAAGTCCATGATCGAGGGCATGAAGAAGGCGGATTCGAAATGTTCCAGCGTGTGCTGGGTACCGAGGAAATGGCCCTGCGGTCCCACCTCGCGGATTGCCGCCATGGCTTCCTTGAAATCGTCGAACGGCAGGCCGCCGGCATATTTGTACCAGCCGATGAGCTGTTCGCAGTCGGTGGCGAATTTCGAATAGCCGCAGGTCAGGCCGGCCTCGAGCCATCCGGCGGAGTGCCAGATGTAGTTGGCGCCGGCGAGGATGGCGGCATGCATCAGCATGTTCGCCTCGTAACCAGCCTGGGCGTCGTTGAGCTTCGACCCGACATGGAAGCCGGAGGTGCGCCACGGCAGCCGGTATTTCCGTGCCAGCGCTCCCATCAGATACATCATCTGCGCCGCCTCGGGCGTGCCGCCCATCGGAGCACCGGTCTTCATGTCCACCGTGACCATGAACTGTCCGTAGATCTGCGGCGAGCCTGGGCGCAGCAGCTGCGTGAAGGCGACGCCCGCCAGCGCTTCCGCATTGACCTGTGCCACAGCGCCCACGGCGGACGCCGAAGTCGAGGCGCCGCACAGTGCAAAGGGTGCGAGGATCAGCGGCTGGTTGCTTCGCGCATAGACCTTCATCGCGTCCAGCATGGTGGCGTCCCACACCAGCGGCGAATTGCAGTTGGTGATCGACACCAGGACCGGATTGTCGCGGACGTAATCCTCTCCGAACACGATGCCTGCCATCGCCATCGTGTCTTCCGCCCGCTCCTTGGACGTGACGATGCCCATGAACGGCTTGTCGGAATGCTTAAGCGCGGAATGGATGATGTGGAGGTGACGCTTCGGTACCGCGATTTCCATCGGCTCGCAAATGACCGAACTCGATGAATGCAGCGCCGGCGCCATGTAGGCGAGTTTGTGGAAATTGTTGAGGTCGGCGAGCGTGCCGTAACGCCTGTTGTTATCGAGATCGCGAACATAGGGCGCGCCATACATCGGCACGAAGATGGTATTGTTGCCGCCCACCCGCACCGTGCGCTGCGGATTCCTCGCATTGAGCGTGAACTCCGACGGGACCTTCGACACCAGTTCCATCAGCAGGGCCCGGTCGATCCGCACACGGGTTTCCGAGACATCCGCGCCCGCCGCCTTCCACAGTGCGATCGCCTCGTCGTCGCGGAACTCGCAGCCCACCTCTTCGAGGATCAAGAGCGACTCCTCGTGGATCAGCTCGACCGCCTCATCCGGGACCATCTGGTAGACGGGGATCTGGCGGACCAGCGTCGGGAACGACGTTACGGGAGCTCCGCGCAGGGCCTTGCGCCCCAGGCGGCCGCCACTGCGGCGGTTGGCATGTTCGGTCACTTCGGGGGCCGGTGCGTTCATGGCAACTCCATTCCACTCATGAAGGAGCCTAGCGCGACAAAATGGTGATGTGACGCTGGAAAATCCTGATCTCTTGTATAAGCTCAGCTTATGCGAAGCTTGCGCCACCTTCTGCCTTCGGCCGGCAGCCTGATCGTCTTCGAGGCGGCCGGGCGGCTGTCGAGCTTCACCGCCGCCGGGCGCGAGCTGGGCATGACGCAGGCCGCCGTCTCCTACGCCGTGCGCGGACTGGAAGAACAGCTCGGCGCCAAGCTGTTCCAGCGCCGCCACCGCCAGGTGCTCCTGACCGAGGCCGGCGAGCGCTTCCATGCCGACGTCTCGCTCGGCCTTTCGCACATCCGCAAATCGGCGGAGGATCTGCGCCTGCAGGCGACCGGCGGTCATGTCACGCTGGCCGCCTCGACCGCGTTCGGTTCGTTCTGGATGATGCCGCGCCTGCAGCAGTTCCGTGACGAGCTGCCGGGCATCGACCTGCGTATCCAGACCGCCGACCGCGACCTCGACATCATCGCGGAAGGCATCCCGCTCGGCGTGCGC
>NZ_RZQP01000299.1:0-6253 GCF_003998165.1 Mesorhizobium sp. M7A.F.Ca.US.007.01.2.1
CGGCAGCAGGGATAGCACGCCGCCCGAGGGCGCCGGCCGCTCCGCCGTTTCAGCCAGGACGGGCTGCGCCAGGACGGCGAGCATCGGCAGGATAAGGCAGATCAGTTTCAATTTGACCGGCATGATGGCTCCGCGACAACGACTCCCGCATAGGTATGGCCGAGAGGGTCGAAGTCAAAGGAAATGGCTGATTTGAACTTGCAACGGCTTGCGCTAGAGCCGGATGATTTCAGGTCGATCGACCTGAAATCTGAATCCGGCTCTAAATCAAACAGATGGAGCATGATGCCGTCCGAAAACCGCTTCACACTTTTCGGCATCATGCCTAGTATGAATTGGAATGCAGTCGAACCTTTCCCTCGATCAGTTTGGGCGCTGGAGCGGCGGTGTCGCCGCTGCGGCCGTTGCCGTGACACCCGAAGAATTGTCGGCTCGCTTCACGGCAGCGGCGAGCGAGTTGCTTGGCTCCGACCGCGCCTATGTCGGCTTTTACCGTCGCGACATCACATCCCTGACCATCGACGATGCCGGTCCCGATCGCTGGAACCGCGACTACGATGCACGACTGTATCGCCAGGATCCCTTCTTCCAGAGGTTCGCCAGCACAAGGCAGGATTTCCTGTTGCCGCTGTCGGCACTCCGCAATGGCGACTTCCAGCGCACTCCCTACTATCGCGAATTCTTCGGCCCTTCCGACAGTTTCGACGAGATCACCGGCGTGTTCAATCTCGACCGGCTGACCGCTGGCTATGTCACTTTTCTCAGGCGAAACGGGGCAGAACCATTTGGCGAGCAGGATCTGGCGACGGCTTGCGCGGCAAGCAGCGCGACAAGGCTCATTTTGGAAAGATTGCTCCATCTGTGCCGCTTCCGGCACAAGGGCGCCGCAATCGGTGACGCTCGCTCGCGGCTGAGCAGGCGCGAGACCGAGATTGCGCGGCATCTGGTCGATGGTGGCAACGCCAAGACGATTTCGCGATACCTCGCCATCTCGCCCGGGACGGTCCGCAACCACATCAAGCAGATCTATCGCAAGCTCGGCGTGCACTCCCAGGTCGAGTTGCTGGCGGCCATCCGCGAAGCCGCCTGAGCCTGACGGCTTCCGCCCGGCTCTGTCTTTTTTGCTTTGACGCAATTCCCAAGGGAAAGCGCTACGCGCTTTTCCCGGGAAAACCGCTGCGCACTTTTTCTGGAATTGCTCTATTGTCCCGTCACGATGCGCGTCCACATGCGGTTTTGGGATCGCAGCAGCTTTGGGTCGTTGTTGTCCACCACGAACAGCTTGGCCTTCACGGCATCAGGCGGAAAGACGCCGGGATCGCTGGCTATGGCCTTGTCCATCAGCGGCAGGGACTCCGGTATCGCATTGGCGTAGGAGACATAGCTGGAATTGGCCGCGGCGATATCGGGCCGCAGATTGAAGTTGATCCAGGCCTGGGCGTTGTCGGGATGCGGCGCATCTTTCGGTACCGCCATCGTATCGAAGTTGATGAGCGTGCCTTCTCTGGGGATGGAATAGGCGATCTCCAGCTTCTTTACGGATTCCGCCGCACGGGTCCTTGCCTGGAGTATGTCGCCCGACCAGCCCAACACCACACAGATGTCACCGTTGGCGAGGTCGTTGATGTATTTCGACGAATGGAAATAGCGGATGTAGGGCCGCACCTTGACCAGCAGGTCCTCGACCTTGGCGAGGTCGTCGGGACTGGTCGATTTGGGGTTGATGTGAAGGTAGTTCATCGCCATCGGGATGACTTCAGCCGGCGCATCGATGATAGCTACACCGCAATCGGACAGCTTCTTGACCACATCGACGTCGAAGACCATGGCGAAGGAATCTGTCGGCCCGTCCGGCAGCCGCTGCTTCACCGCAGCGACGTTGTAGCCAATGCCGTCGGTGACCGCCATATAGGGCACTGCATGCAGGTTCTGCGGGTCGGCGCCGGCGATCAGCGCGAGGGCTTGCGGATCGATCTTCGAGTGGTTCGCAAGCTTCGATTTGTCGAGTTCCAGGAAAGCCCCTGCTTTGACCTGGTTCTTGAGGAACGGATAGGCTGAAGGGTAGACCACGTCATATCCGGAGCCGCCCGTGAGCAGCTTGGTCTCAAGCACCTCGTTGCCGTCATAGACGTCGTAACGAACCTTGATTCCCGTTTCCTTCTCGAATTTCTCGGCCGTGTCCGGCGCGATGTAGTCGGACCAGTTGTAGACGTTGACGATCTTTTCCTCGTCAGCCGAAGCCGCATTTGCGCAGACGCCGCAGGCAAGCAGGGTTGAGAAGATCAGAGCGCGCATAAATGTCCTCCGTTTTCGCTATGTGTTCTCGGCATGCTCCGTCCCTCAACGTCGTTGCGGGGCATAGACCGGCAAGGTGATGCAGGCGACATTGCCGCCGCCCAGCAGGATCTCTCGCGAGTTTTCGATGCCGACTATCCGGTGGTCGGGAAACAGCTCGGCCAGCGTCCGCTTGGCCTTCACATCGAGATCGCAGCCGAACTGCGGCACCACCACGACGCTGTTGCCCGGATAGTAGTTGATGTAGCTCGCCGCGATCCGGTTTCCGGCCGGTCGCGCCCAGGTCGAATCCAGCCGGTCCACGCCGTCGCTTTCTTCCGGCGTCATCTCGATCGGCAAGGGGTGGGGCAGCCGGTGAACTTCCAGCGCGCGGCCACGCGCATCACGGGCCGAACGCAACACCGCCTCGGCTTCGCGCACGATATCGTATTGCGGGTCTTCCCGATTGTCGGTCCAGCTCAGCACGACCACGCCGGGGCGCACGAAGCAGCAGATGTCGTCGACATGGCCGTCGGTCTCGTCGAAGGCAAAGCCGCGTGGCAGCCAGATGACGGTGTCGACACCGAGATAGTCGCCAAGCTGGCGCTCCACCTCGGCCTTGCCGAGATGAGCGTTGCGATTTCGGTTGAGCAGGCATTGCTCCGTCGTGATGAGCGTGCCCTGACCGTCGCACTGCAACCCGCCACCCTCGGCGATCAGAGGTGCGCGGTAGCGATCCATGTTCTCGATTTCGAGCACTTTTTGCGCCGCAAGGTCATCCAGGTCCCATGGCGAATAGAGGCCGCCGTCAAAACCGCCATAGGCGTTGAAGATCCAATCGACGCCACGCACGTCGCCTTGATCGTTGACGACGAAATTGGGACCGCTGTCGCGCAGCCAGGAATCGTTGGTGGACATTTCCACGACGCGCACATGACCGGGCAATCGCGCTCGGGCATTCTGCCACTGGCGAGCAGAAGCCGCCACCGTCACCGGCTCGCTTTGCGCGATCGCCGCGGCGACATCGGCGAACAGTTTTTGCGCGGGCTTGGCGCCGAGGCGCCAGGTGTCCGGCCGCTCCGGCCAGATCATCCAGCAGCCTGACTTGGGTTCGAATTCGCCGGGCGCGCGAAACCCATCCTGTTTCGGCCTTGTCGAGAGGGTTCGAGGCATCGGGGACCGCCGGGAAATGGAGTGATGACTTGCCCGGATCAGACGTTTTTGGGACCTTGTCCGTCAATGTCCCATTTGGGATATCGGTGTAGGCGGCTGGCACCTGTTGCGGAATGGCATTGCCTTCCCAAGGTGATCGGCGCAAATCTTGACCGGACGGCGCATGCCGGTGACGCAAGCAGTCGACGAAAGGGGAAAGCGGATGGATGCGACCGAACTGAAGGCCATGCAGGCGCCGCTGAAGCAGGCCTATCGTGACGACGCTTCGCAGGCCATGATCACGCTTCGCGCCAAGGGCTCGATCGACGACCAGTCGGTTGCCTGCAAGGTGGAGACGGGCAGGGCGCTCGCCATCGCCGGCCTGCATCCGGCAACAGGCGGCTCAGGCCTTGAGCTCTGCTCGGGCGACATGCTGCTGGAGGCGTTGGTCGCCTGCGCCGGGGTGACGCTGAAGGCGGTGGCGACGGCGCTCGAGTTCAAACTCGGCGCCGCCACGGTGGAGGCTGAAGGCGCTCTCGATTTTCGCGGCACGCTCGGTGTCGCCAAGGATGCGCCGGTCGGTTTTCGCGCCATCCGGCTCAATTTCAACCTCGACACCGATGAGCCGCAGGAGCGGATAGACTCGCTGCTGAAGCTGACCGAGCGTTATTGCGTGGTATTCCAGACCATCAGCCAGAAGCCGGAACTGACGGTCAGCGCACGCCGCTGACGCCTACTGTGCTGACGGTTCTTCGGCGTCACCCTCGTCGGTGAAGGGCGAGGCGCTCGGCACGCATTGCACCGACCAGCCGGCCGGTGTCGGCTGCTTCTGATATTCGGTGATGGCGGCGGTGCATTGTTCGCGCTTGTCGAAGGTGCTGGGCAGCACGACCATGCCGCCTTGCGGACCGGCGATTACCAGATACCAGACCAACGCTGCTGCGGTCGTAGCCATGGGGATTTCCTTGTTCTGCCAGTTGGGCGCTTGTTGTGGGAGTCGCGGTGACCCTACCAACTCCAAGGAAATGACGAAAGCATGACCGCGGCACAGCTTCCCGCCGCCAAATCACAGCCGCGTGATGTGACGGCGGGTTTCCCAGCCCGATTTCGAAGCGCAATCGGCTCAGTTGGTGGCAAAACAATAGAACAAGCCATCGCCCCCGGTGCCCTTCAGCGCCTCTTGGCTGCAGCCGCCGCGCGAGGCGTGCGAGGAATTCCAGGATTTGGCGGCTGCAGAATCGTCGAGGCCCGTGCGATCATGATGGCCCATCATCGCGGCGCCTTCCGCCCCGCTCATCGTCCAGTCGCCGCAGGTCTGGTCGGCGATCTTGGTGCCGTCGGGCTTGGAGCCGGTCAGCACGTCGTGGCGGTTCGGCGTGTCACCGCGGCCGTTGACCACTTCGCCTTTCTCGTTGAGCGCCGTCTGCTTGGTGATGCCGTTGGCATCGCTGTGCAACGAGGCGACGTCGTCAGCGATCTTGACGCCCTTGGCGTTCACCCACGGCCCCTTGCCGATGCGGTCGCGGGCGTCAGTGTCGCTGGTCGACAGATAGGCAGCCCAACTCTTGCCGGTGACGCCGGCGGCTTCCGCCAGCGATGCGCAATGCGCGTCAGCACCCTTGAGGCCGCCGAGGTCGGCACCCTTGCCGGAACCGACACTGGTGACGAAGAAGCTCATCTTGGCATCTTGCGAGTAAGCGGCGCCCGCGGCTGCGATCAGGATGGCCGCGGTGGCGAGAAGCAGTTTGCGCATGGTGGTTCCTCCGGTTTGGGCTTCGACTACGTCGAAGAAACGTTTCCGGAGGCCTGTTTAATCCCTACGCATGTCGCTTAAAAGTGCGCAGCGGTTTTTGGGAAACCGACATGCGTCAAAAAAAGGCTCAAGTTTTATTCCGGCTGCCTATAGGCGACGAAGCGATTGTGCTTGGCCTGGAAGATCAATCCGGTCTCTTTCAGGTCCGGGCTGGCCAGCGGCACGATGCGCTTGGCGATCTCGGAGGGATGCGGCAACGTCTCGGGATCTTCGCCCGGCACTGCCTGGGCACGCATGGCGGTGCGGGTGGCGCCGGGGTCAGCGGCGTTCACCCTGAGCGGCAGGCTCTGCGTCTCATGCGCCCAGGAGCGCATCATCGTCTCCACCGCGGCCTTGGATGCCGCGTAGGGTGCCCAGAAGGCGCGCGCCGAGTGCGCGGCGTTGGAAGACAGGATGATCGCGCGGCCAGCATCGGAGAGCCGCAGCAGAGGGTCGACCGAGCGGATCAGCCGCCAGGTCGAGGTGACGTTGATGGTCATCACCTTCTCGAAGGTTTTTGCTTCGACATGACCGATCGGCGAGATGACGCCGAGCACGCCGGCATTGGCGACGAGAATGTCGAGCTTGCCCCAGCGTTCGTGGATGGCGCCGCCCAGGCGGTCGATGCCGGCCATGTCGGCGAGGTCGAGCGGCACCAGTGTCGCCTGGCCGCCGGCCGCCTTGATCTGGTCGTCGAGCTCTTCCAGCCCGCCGACAGTACGAGCCACCGCAATGACATGCGCGCCGGCGGCAGCCAATTCCTTGGCAATGAAATAGCCGATGCCGCGCGAGGCGCCGGTGACGACCGCAACGCGGCCGGAAAGGTCGAGGGTCATGCGATGGATTCCGGGAATTGACTAACGCTGATGGCGGTCCGGCCTACGTCCCGCTTGTCGCCAGCAGCGACAGCGTGCGCACATTGTCGTGGCCTTCGAAGTCGAGCAGGCGGGTCGGGTACTGGCCGGTGAAGCAGGCATCGCAGAATTTCGGCTGGTCGTTGTCGCGGCTAGCCTCGCCGACCGCGCGGGAGAGCCC
>NZ_RZQP01000029.1:0-39552 GCF_003998165.1 Mesorhizobium sp. M7A.F.Ca.US.007.01.2.1
CCTTCTGGCAGGTCACCTTCCCGCTGATGCTGCCGGTGTCGGTGACGGCGGTGGTCCTGCGCATCATCTTCAAGCTGAAGCTTGCCGACATCATCATCACCGTGACGTCCGGCGGCCCCGGCGGCGCCACCGATTCCGTGTCGAGCTTCATCTACCGCGAATACCGCGACCGCTCGAATGTCGGCTACGGAACCATGCTGGCGATGGCCTATCTGGTGATCATCGTCGTGTTCGTCACGTGGTTGTTGAAATTTGCCAACCGTTTTGTCCGCAATGTCAATTAAAGCAAGATGGGGGTGAATTGAGCCCGATGAGCGTTCAGACCACCGAATATGTCGCCTCGGAGATCCGCTCGCCGGCGAGCTTCCTCGCCAGCCGCGTCTTCATCTATGGCGCGCTGGCCTTCTGGGCGTTCATCTGCCTGTTCCCGATCTATTGGACGATCACGACCTCGTTCAAAACCGCAGTCGACGTCACGCAAGGCCATCTCATCCCCTTCGTCGACTTCCAGCCGGACTGGAAGGGCTGGCGTTCGCTCGGCCTGTCGCCGGACTCGATCTTCCAGACCTCGACCGTGCGCGAGGAGTTCCTCAAGCGCTTCATGAATTCGGTGATCACCTCGGTCGGCGCGTCGAGCCTCGCCATCATCATCGGCAGCCTCGCCGCCTACGGGCTCACCCGCTATCGCTACCATTTCGCCTGGTTCAAGAACGAGGACATCTCGTTCTTCTTCCTGTCGCAGCTGATCCTGCCGCCGGTGGTGCTGGCGCTGCCCTTCCTGGTGCTCTACCGCGAGGTCGGCCTGCTCGACACGCGCATCGGGCTGATCCTGCTCTACACGCTGATGGTGCTGCCGATCGTCATCTGGATCATGCGCGACCAGTTCAACTCGATCCCGGTCGAGCTCGAGGAAGCCGCCCTTGTCGACGGGCTGTCGATCTGGGGCGCGTTCTTCCGCATCGTCATGCCGATCGCGCTGCCGGGCATGGTCGCCGCCTTCATCCTGGCGATGGTGCTGTGCTGGAACGAGTATTTCTTCGCCGCCCTTTTGACCTCGACCGACGCCAAGACGATCCCGGTCATGGTGGCGAGCCAGACCGGCTCGCAAGGCATCAACTGGTGGTCGATGGCGGCACTAGCGACGGCGGCCATCGCGCCGCTCGCCGTCATTGGCATCGCGTTGGAGCGCTATCTGATCATGGGCATGACCGCGGGCGCGGTGAAGTAGCATGGCGCCCTCTTACCTTCTCCCCCTTGTGGGAGAAGGGAAGCCGCGCGCTAGCGTCCCAATATTGCCCGCAGGTGGTCCATGATCATGGCGACGCCCTTCTGCCCGAGCTCTGCCGAAGCATCCTTGGCGCTCGCCGTGTACCAGCCGGTATTGTCGGCGAAGTGATTGGCATCGACAGCCTCCGGGCATAGCGCCAGCATCAGCGAGGTCTCGCCAATGCCGGCATGGTCGAACGGGTACTTGCCGTTCATGTCAGCCGACATCAGCGGATGCACCTGCACCCAGTTGAAGAAATTTTCACCCGCCGCGTGTCCTGAATAATAGTCCGCCATCGCCTGCGACCCCCACCAGCCCTCGCCGCGCTCCTTTTCGAGGAAGCGGAAGATCGCCTGGCGGCCGGCGGCCTTGAACGCCAGATCGGTCGGCATGCCGGCGACAAAGTTCTCGGTCTGGTGGTGGATAATGGCGTGGATGTTGCGGAAGCCGATGCGCAACAGGCTGTAGAACAGCTCCTCGCCGAACGGCGCCAGCGCATTGCCGCCGACCTGCACCGAGCCGCTGCCTTCCGGCGGCGCCACCGCATAGCTTGCCGCACCGTAGTAGAAGGGCGGCAGGATGACGACGTCCTTCTCCTTTTCGAACAGCTCCAGCGTCTTGATGACGGCCAGCGTGTCCATGCCGACGGCCATATGCTCGCCATGGTATTCCAGCACGCCGAGCGGCAGAGCGACCGGCCAATTCTCGGCGATCGCCCTGCGGATCTGGTGTGGCAGCATCAGTTCATAGCGCATGATCTATTCCATGTTGGTGTGGCGGGCGCGCATGGCTTCGGGCGACACGCCGGTCAATTCCCTAAGCTTCAGCACCATCACCTCAAACAGCAGGAACAGCGCGCCTTCGAACACCGAGCCCATCGGCAGGACCGATGTTTTTTGCGCCCCCTGATCGTTGGCCATGGTCTGCGCGGGAATGAGCAGCGTGAAGTCGGCAAGCCTTGCCGCGCTGCCTTCGGCCTGGGCGGTCAGCAGGAGATTGGTTGCACCTGCTTGGCGCGCGACCTGCATCAGGGTCAGCACGGTCGAGGTTTCTCCCGGCCCGGAACTGACCAGGAAGACATCGCCCTGCCCCAGCGGCGGCGTGTTCATGTCGCCGACCACGGAAACCGGCAGGCCCAAATGGTAGAGCCGCATGGCAAAACCCTTGACCTGCAAGGCCTCGCGGCCGCAGCCATAGACGACGATCTGTCGCGCGCCGGCTAGCGTTTTGCAGGCGGCGTCGATCCGGCTTTCGTCGATGCGTGCCAGCACGCCACCCAGCTCCTCAAGTGAGGTCTCGAACAGGCTTTTGCTCTTGTCGCTCACCGCAAACCCGCCATTGAAAAATCACCCTGGTATTTGCCGCTCTTGCTGCCACGAACAGCTTGATTTCGTTCATGCTAGCAACCGCGAAAATGCGTGTCCAACGCGCAGCTATGCTTTTGCCTGATCACAGGCGTGATAGTGTCATGTCAGACAAATCAGGCGAGGCAAACAGCAGGATATGAAGACACGGCATTTCGACCGCATCGGCAATGGCGGCATCAGTTTCACCGAGCTCGGCTTCGGCGCGGCGCCGCTCGGCAATCTCTACCGTGCCGTCTCCGACGAGGACGCCAACGCCACGCTGGAGGCCGCCTGGGCGACCGGCTGCCGCTACTACGACACCGCGCCGCTCTATGGGCTCGGCCTCTCGGAAACGCGGCTCAACCCGTTCCTGCGCGGCAAGAAGCGCGACGACTATGTGCTGTCGAGCAAGGTCGGCCGCATCATGCGTGCCTGCCCGCCCGAAGAGCGCACCGGCATCGGCAAGTTCTTCGACACGCCATCACGCCGCGAGGTGTACGACTACAGCTATGACGGTGTCATGCGCTCGTTCGAAGCCTCGCTTGAGCGCCTCGGCGTCGACCGGATCGACATCCTCTTCGTGCACGATGTCGACATCTTCACGCATGGCAGCAAGGAAGCCTCCGACCGGCGCATCGAGGAGTTCATGCGCTCGGGCTATTACGGCCTGCTGTCGCTGCGCGACCAGGGCGTGATCAAGGCGTTCGGCGGCGGCATCAATGAGTGGCAGGTCGCGCAGACGCTGGCTGAGCGCGGCGACTTCGATCTGTTCCTGCTGGCCGGGCGCTATACGCTCTTGGAACAGGAGGCGCTGACGTCCTTCCTGCCGCTCTGCCAGGCACGCGGCATCGGCATCGTTCTCGGCGGACCCTACAACTCCGGCATCCTCGCAACAGGGCCGAAGCCCGGAGCCTACTACAACTACTCCGAAGCGCCGAAGGACATACTCGACCGGGTCGCCGGGATCGAGAACGTCTGCAAGCGTCATGGTGTCAGGCTGATCGAGGCCGCCCTGCAATTCCCGCTGCTGCATCCTTCAGTCGTTTCGGTGATCCCCGGTGGCCAACGGCCGAGCGAAGTCGAGAGCAATCGCTCGCTGCTCGATGCGAAACTGCCCGCAGCACTTTGGGCGGATCTCAAGGAGGAAGGTCTTATGCGCACTGATGCGCCGACCGCATAAGCCGGCCGCGTCGCGTCAGCGTCGGGCACCAAAATGAAAAGCCGGGCAAGCCCGGCTTTTCTGGTCGCATGAACCGGCGTAGGGCACCAAAATGAAAAGCCGGGCAAGCCCGGCTTTTCTGAGGTCTCTGAAAAGAAAAAACGCTTAGTTGACTGCGTCCTTGAGGCCTTTGCCGGCCGAGAACTTCGGCACGGTACGCGCCGGGATCTTCACTTCGGCGCCGGTCTGAGGATTGCGGCCGGTCGAGGCGGCACGCTTTGACACGGTGAAATTGCCAAAGCCGACAAGCCGGACATCGCCGCCCTTCTTCAGTTCGCCGGTGATCACGGAAAATACCGCATCGACCGCCGACTGCGCGTCACCCTTCGAAATGCTCGCGGCGTCGGCGACAGCGGACACCAGTTCGTTCTTGTTCATAAAAATTCCCTTCCATGAGAACACCGGAACTATCGACTCATCCGGCAGGAAACGGACTTTAGAAAGAAGCGCTCCCGCAACCAAGTCGAAAAGGCAGGAAAAAAGCGGAAAAAGCCCGGAATTCCGGGGTTTTTCACATGAAAAAGCCGGGCGTCAGGCCCGGCTCTCCGTTTGTGCGCTGCAACCTCGACGAAAACCAACGCATGGCCCCGAAAACCGTAGCCGGTTTGCGGCAAGGGCCATGCGCAAGTCTGGGCGTTAGAGCGTCCTTTGTGCGTCCAGATGGACGCCCGGCGCTCTAATGCGCCAGGGACTTTCCAGCGTCGTCGGCACTGTCTGTCGCAGCCGGCGGATTGACCGGCTCGACCCATTCGATCGGCTCCGGCATACGCACCAGCGCGTGGCGCAACACCTCGCCGACACGTGAGACCGGAATGATCTCCATGCCGTTCTTCACATTGTCCGGAATCTCCGCCAGGTCCTTGGCATTGTCTTCCGGGATCAGCACCTTCTTGATGCCGCCGCGCAGTGCGGCGAGCAGCTTCTCCTTGAGCCCGCCGATCGGCAGGATGCGGCCGCGAAGCGTTATCTCGCCGGTCATCGCCACATCCGCCCGGACCGGAATACCCGTCAGTACCGATACAATGGCTGTCGCCATGGCAGCACCTGCAGACGGGCCGTCCTTCGGCGTGGCGCCTTCCGGCAAGTGCACGTGGATGTCGCGCTTGTCGAACAGCGGCGGCTCGATGCCGAAATCGACGGCGCGCGAGCGGACATAGGAGGCCGCCGCCGAAATCGATTCCTTCATCACGTCGCGCAAATTGCCGGTCACCGTCATGCGGCCCTTGCCGGGCATCATGACGCCTTCGACCGTCAGCAGCTCGCCGCCGACTTCCGTCCAGGCGAGTCCGGTAACGACACCGACCTGATCGTCAGCCTCGACCTGACCGAAGCGGAAGCGTTCAACACCGAGGTAATCGGCGAGGTTCGCCGCCGTGATGTTCACCGTCTTCTTCTTCGTCTTCAGGATCTCGGTCACCGCCTTGCGCCCGAGCTTCATCAGCTCGCGCTCCAGGCTTCTGACGCCCGCTTCACGGGTGTAGGTCTGGACGATGGCGCGGATCGCGTCCTCACCGACGGAAAACTCCTTCGGCTGCAGCGCGTGATCGCGGATCACCTTAGGCATCAGGTGCCGCTTGGCGATCTCGATCTTCTCGTCCTCGGTGTAGCCGGCGATACGGATGATCTCCATGCGGTCCATCAAGGGCGCCGGGATGTTCAGCGTGTTCGCCGTCGTCACGAACATGACGCTCGACAGATCGTATTCGACCTCGAGGTAGTGGTCCATGAACGTCGAGTTCTGTTCCGGATCGAGGACCTCGAGCAACGCCGATGACGGATCGCCACGGAAGTCCTGGCCCATCTTGTCGATCTCGTCGAGCAGGAAGAGCGGGTTGGACTTCTTGGCCTTCTTCATCGACTGGATGACCTTGCCGGGCATCGAGCCGATATAGGTGCGCCGGTGGCCACGGATCTCGGCCTCGTCACGCACGCCGCCCAGCGCCATGCGGATGAACTCGCGTCCAGTCGCCTTGGCGATCGACTTGCCGAGCGAGGTCTTGCCGACACCGGGAGGGCCGACGAGGCACAGGATCGGCCCCTTCAGCTTCTTCTGGCGGCTTTGCACGGCGAGATACTCGACGATGCGCTCCTTGACCTTGTCGAGGCCGAAATGGTCGGTATCGAGCACGTTCTGCGCGAAAGCCAGGTCCTGCTTGACCTTGGAGTTCTTGCCCCACGGGATAGACAGGATCCAGTCGAGATAGTTGCGCACGACCGTCGATTCAGCCGACATCGGCGACATCGTCCGGAGCTTCTTCAACTCGGCTTCCGCCTTTTCGCGGGCCTCCTTGGAGAGCTTGGTCTTCTTGATGCGCGCCTCTATCTCGGCGGCCTCGTCGCGGCCGTCCTCGCCTTCGCCGAGTTCCTTCTGGATCGCCTTCATCTGCTCGTTCAGGTAGTACTCGCGCTGCGTCTTCTCCATCTGGCGCTTGACACGCGAGCGGATGCGCTTCTCCACCTGCAGGACGGAGATTTCGGCTTCCATGAAGCCCATCGCCTTTTCCAGCCGCTCCTTGACCGAAAGCGTGGCCAGCATCTCCTGCTTCTCGGGGATCTTGATGGCGAGATGCGAGGCAACCGTGTCGGCGAGCTTGGAGTAGTCGTCGATCTGGCTGGCAGCACCCACCACTTCGGGCGAGATCTTCTTGTTCAGCTTGACGTAATTCTCGAAATCGGTGACGACCGAACGCGCCAGCGCCTCAACCTCGACCTCTTCCTCTTCCGGCTCGACCAGCGCCGCGGCGCGGGCCTCGTGGAAATCGGGACGGTCGGTGAACGAGACGATTTTCGCACGCGAGGCGCCCTCGACCAGAACCTTGACGGTGCCGTCGGGCAGCTTGAGCAATTGCAGCACATTGGCGAGCGTGCCGATGTCGAAAATGGCATCGGGCTCGGGATCGTCATCAGCGGCATTCATCTGGGTGGCAAGCAGGATCTGCTTTTCCTGACCCATCACCTCTTCCAGCGCCTTGATCGACTTCTCACGCCCGACGAAGAGCGGAACGATCATGTGCGGGAACACCACGATGTCGCGCAGTGGGAGAACTGCGAAGACGCCGTCGCTGGGTGCCTTGGATACTTTGGCCATTGTCCAACCTTTCATGTCGCGGCCGCTAATTGAGCCAACCGCGAATCTTATATTAACGACCGGGGATCGTTCCGCCTACCACCGTTTGTGACGGGAGTTTTACAGCACAGAAATCGGGCACCTCGGCCTTCTCCAGTTAGTTGGATGCACGACCCCCAAAGATCAAGGGGCGTGTCCAAATCCGCACTCCCAACCCGTCCGCGAGTGACACATTTGCGACGCCAGCCCGTACGCCGCGCAAAACCGCTGTGCGACAGCAAAACGGCGCCTTGCGGCGCCGTTTCAGAATTTCGCTGCGGGCTCATGTCAGGCGCTGACATTGCCCTTCTTTTCCTTCTGCTCGGAGTAGATGTAGAGCGGCCGGGCACTGCCGGTCACCACCTCCTCCGAAATCACCACTTCGCGCACGCCTTCGAGTGCGGGAAGCTCGAACATCGTGTCGAGCAGGATCGCCTCCATGATCGAACGCAGGCCGCGCGCGCCGGTCTTGCGCTCAATAGCGCGCTTGGCGATCGCCGAAAGAGCGTTCTCATGGAAGGTCAGGTCGACATTTTCCATCTCGAACAGCCGCTGATACTGCTTGACCAGCGCGTTCTTCGGCTCGGTCAGGATCTGGATCAGCGCCGGTTCGTCGAGATCTTCCAGCGTCGCCAGGACCGGCAGACGGCCGACAAACTCAGGGATAAGACCGAACTTCAACAGGTCCTCGGGCTCGACCAGGCGGAAAACATCGCCAGTGCGGCGATCCTCCGGCGAAGCGACGACCGCGCCGAAGCCGATCGACGTCTTGCGGCCGCGATCCGAGATGATCTTGTCCAGCCCGGCGAAGGCGCCGCCGCAGATGAACAGGATGTTGGCTGTATCGACCTGCAGGAATTCCTGCTGCGGGTGCTTCCTGCCGCCCTGTGGCGGCACGGAGGCGACGGTGCCTTCCATGATCTTCAAGAGCGCCTGCTGCACACCCTCGCCCGACACGTCGCGGGTGATCGAGGGATTGTCCGACTTGCGCGAAATCTTGTCGATTTCGTCGATGTAGACGATGCCGCGCTGGGCGCGCTCGACATTGTAGTCGGCCGACTGCAACAGCTTCAGGATGATGTTTTCGACGTCCTCGCCGACATAGCCGGCTTCGGTCAGCGTCGTCGCGTCAGCCATGGTGAACGGCACGTCGATGATGCGGGCCAGCGTCTGCGCGAGCAGCGTCTTGCCGCAACCGGTCGGGCCGATCAAAAGGATGTTGGACTTCGCCAGTTCGACATCGTTGTTCTTGCCGGCATGCGCGAGGCGCTTGTAGTGATTGTGGACCGCCACCGACAGCACGCGCTTGGCGTAGGGCTGACCGATGACATAGTCGTCGAGAACCTTGAGGATCTCCTGCGGTGTCGGCACGCCTTCGCGCGACTTCACCATCGAGGTCTTGTTCTCTTCACGGATGATGTCCATGCAGAGCTCGACGCACTCGTCGCAGATGAAGACCGTCGGACCGGCGATCAGCTTGCGCACTTCGTGCTGGCTTTTGCCGCAAAACGAGCAGTAAAGCGTGTTCTTGGAATCGCCGCTGTTGTTGCCGACCTTGCTCATTTTCATGTCCTTTCATGGCCGCCCGCCGATGGTCTGGCTGAAAGGGCGCATACTCTATCTATCGCGGGAATCCGCCGCCGCCAGTGTGTCCCGGCTCCCGCAACGCATTCCGTACGAAACACAAATCAGAAAACGTGGCAATGATTCGCGACAACCCCGCATAAAGCTAAGCCGCCGAAACTCAACATAGCCTTAACGTAGGCAATCCTGTCCCCCGAGGGAACAGCCAATTGTGGCCGAAATGCCGCAAGACGCGCCAAAAGCGCGTGATGGTGCCATCCAACTGCCAACTTGCCTTTATGCCAGCGCCCCTTCGGCCGCCTCGCGCGACGAAATGACCTTGTCGATGAGGCCGAAATCCTTGGCTTCGTCGGCGGTCATGAAATGATCGCGGTCGAGCGTTTTCTCGATCTCTTCATAGCTCTTGCCGGTGTGCTTGACGTAGACCTCGTTGAGGCGACGCTTCAGCTTGATGATATCCAGGGCATGGCGCTCGATGTCGGACGCCTGGCCCTGAAAGCCGCCGGAAGGCTGGTGAACCATGATGCGGGCGTTCGGCGTGGCAAAGCGCATGTCCTTGTGACCGGCAGTCAGGAGCAGCGAACCCATCGAAGCCGCCTGGCCGATGCAGAGCGTCGACACGGCCGGCTTGATGAACTGCATGGTGTCGTAGATCGCCATGCCCGAGGTGACGACGCCGCCCGGCGAATTGATGTAGAGGTTGATTTCCTTCTTCGGATTCTCAGCTTCGAGGAACAAAAGCTGCGCGCAGACCAGCGTCGCCATGCCGTCCTCGACCGGACCGGTGATGAAAATGATGCGCTCCTTGAGGAGGCGCGAGAAAATGTCGTAGGCCCGCTCGCCGCGATTGGTCTGTTCGACCACCATCGGAACGAGGTTCATGTAGGTTTCGACGGGGTTCTTCATCAGGTATCTCTTATCTCGCGGTGGGATTCCGGCGCCGGGAATGCCGGCAGATCGGGCAGAATCGGTTCTGGATCGGTATTCCGTAAATAGGATGCCGGCTCGTCCTTGTGCAAGGCCGACCCCTCCTAGCCATCTGGGTAAGTCGAATCAAGCTTTCTGACCAAGGATTCGCGGCGGCGGATGCTTCCGCGGGTCCGGAGCCGCATCGCCGGCCCCGCAACGTAGCAGTTTCTTAACCGCGTCACTTAACGAAATGCGCCGAAACCGCTTTTTTCCGAGACGGCTTCCTCTACAATTCAACGTTGAACTTATGCATAGAGTTCAACAGGGGGAGTGCCATGCCCGGGAAAACCGCATGCTTCACCATTGCCGGCCTGACCGTGCTCGGCACGATTTCGCAGACGGCGGCCGGCGGCCGCGCCGTCGAATGCTATGAACCCGTCCGCAGTCCGGCCGTCTATGACACGGTCTATGAAGACGTGATGATCAGTCCGCCCGGTCAGCAGGTCGACTATATCGCCCCTATCTTTGGCACGCGCGAGCGCGTCGTGATGACCGTTCCGGCGCAAGTGACCTACCAGATCGTACCGGCCGTCACCCGCACCGTCTACCGTACGGTCCGGGTCGATGGCGGCGGCTATTCCTGGGAATGGCGCGTCATCCATGGCCGCAAGGTGCTGTGCAAGGTATGGCACAAGGCGCGCTACGAACGCGTCGCAGAGACCATCGTGATCCAGCCCGAACGCACGCGGCGCGTCGTCATTCCCGCACAATATGACAGCATCGCCGAGGAGGTGCTGGTGCGGCCGGAACAAAGGCGCGTCATCGATGTCCCCGCCTCCTACCAGACCGTCGCGCGTCGTGTGTTGGTCCGGGAAGGCTCATCCAGTTGGCGGCGGGTGCATATTCCCAGGCATTGCCAGGATTAGCGCGCATGGCGTAACCTGCGTCGCAGCGGATCTCCGTTGGGCTGAGGGCATGCGCGACCTGGAAATTTCCAATCAGGAATTGTCAGACCTTGCCGAAGAAGCCTTGGCGCTTGCCAAAGCTTATTGGGCCTCCCTCGAGGAACGTCGGACGTATCCCACGACCAGCGGCAAACAGACGACGGAACTCTTCTCGCGGCCTTGGCAGGAGAGCGGTCGTGGTCGGGAAGTCTTGCAGGATTTCAAGTCGATAGCGGAGCATGTGCGGCCTTCAACCGGCAGGTTCTTCGGTTATGTCGTCGGCTCCGGCGAACCGATCGGCGCGCTGGGGGAATTGCTGGCTGCGGTGCTCAATCAGAATGTGACGTCGTGGCGCTCGGCACCGGCTGCGACATCGATCGAACGCGCCGTCGTCGAATGGTTGGCGGAGGCTGTCGGTTGCCCCGGATTTACAGGCAGCCTGTGCGGCGGCGGCTCGACGGCGAACCTCATGGCCCTGGCGATGGCGCGGGAAGCGAAGCTGCCAGCCAACGAAACAGGCGTGCGACCGTGCGTGATCTATGCTTCCGAGCAAGTGCACATGTCCATTCCCAAGGCCGTCGCGCTGTTGGGGATCGGTAGAAAAAATCTCCGTTTGATCCCTGTCGACGACAAATTCAGGATGCGGACGGATGCCCTCCAGGCGGCTATTGCCGCCGACCGCGCCATCGGCAACATGCCCATCGCCATCGTGGCCACGGTCGGCACCATCATCTCCGGTGCGATCGATCCCCTTCCCGAAATCGCAGACATTGCCCGTAGGGAAGCGTTGTGGATGCATGTCGATGGGGCCTATGGGGGACTGGCGGCGCTGGCCGTCCCGGAAAAGTTCCAGGGACTGTCTTTTGGCGGATTCGCTGTCGCTCGATGCGCACAAATGGCTCTATCAGCCACTCGATTGCGGCTGCCTGCTCAATCGCCACCCAGACATTGCGCGCACGACTTTCTCGCACAGCGACGACTACGTCAGGATATTGAGCGAAGACCCAACGGAAGCATTTGCATTCTTTGAAGAGTCGATCGAACTGTCTCGGCGCTTCCGTGCGCTGAAGCTCTGGATGTCGCTGCAGTATCACGGGCGCCGTGCCTATCGCGAAGCCATCGCGCGCGATCTCTACCATGCCCAGATGCTGGCACAGGCAATCGCTTCACAGCCGGAGCTTGAGCAGCTTGCGCCGGTATCGCTAAGCGCGGTCTGTTTCCGTCACCGCTCTAAGGACAATGAAGCGATCCTGCGCCGTGTGATCGCGCGCGGCCGCGTGTATCTGTCGAATGCAACGATCAACGGTCAATTCGCGCTGCGGGCGTGTTTCGTCAATCACAGGACGACCTTGGATGACGTTCGGGCGATTGTGTCCGAAGTCATTGCCGCCGCAGACGAACTCAATCATTGAACCGCTGCGGATTTGGCCTCGTGTTTCAGGCGACCTCCGCCCGCAGCCATGCCTTCAGACCGGCGATATCCCCATCGCCGACAGCAGCGGCAACGCGCCTGCCGACCGCCGCGCCGAACTTGTAGCCGTGGCCGGAGCATGCCGAGACAACAAGGCATTTGCCCTTTCCATGCGCCATGAATTTTTCGTCTGATGTGAAAGTGTAGGCGCAGGTGACGACCTCGGTCACGCGATACTCCGCGATGCGGGCGATCGGCGGCGAAAACAGGTTGCGGATCGCCTCGCCCTCGCCCGCCACCGGCTGACGGTTCCAGTCGGCGTCGCTGGTCGGCACCCTGTGCAGCCCGGAACCGAATTTCATGCCGGCGCCGCCGGAGGGCGGGATCACATAGCCGTCGATCGCGCCGCCGACATCGAGCACGACCGGTGCCGCCTGCCAGGCCGCCTTGAGGTCGGCCGGCGGTTCGACATAGGCAAGTGCGGTTCGATAGGTCTTCAATTCTCCGTCCAGTTCCGGAAACAGTTTTAGCACCCAGGCGCCTGCGGCGACGACGATGCGGTCGGCCTGCATCGTCTCGCCGCTTTCGAGCACGATGTGGCCGGCTTCGGCGTCGACCTCGACGACCTTGCTGTTTTCGTAGACATTGGCGCCGTTGGCGCGCAGCCACTTTGCCAGGCCGGACGCGATCTTGCGGCAATGCAGGGCGCCGCCTTCGGTCGAGAAATAGGCGTAGCGAAACGACCCGGCTTCCAGAAACGGCCAGCGTTTCACGGCTGCATCGGGCTCCAGCAGTTCGAACGGAAAATTGCCTTCTTCCAGGCCCTCGCGATATTCCTCGGCCTCGTCGCCGGGCTCGCGCGAAATGCAGACAAATCCTCTGGGATCGAGATGGTTTTCGCCGAGGTCGGCCCACATCTCGTCCCAGGCCTGGTAGGCTTCGGTGATCAGCCGGCCGTAGCCGGTCCCCGCGCGGTAAGCGCGGCGGATGATGCGGTGGTGGTCGCCCGAGGCGGCCAACGGGTTTGGGATCGGCCCCTGCTCGACGATCGAAACGCTGTGACCCGCCTTGACCAGCGACCACGCGGTCGAGAGGCCGGCAATACCCGCACCGACAACGATCACCTTCATCAAATCAGACTTTCCGCAGCCGGTCGGCTGGCTCAACGTATTGGATTGCGGGCGCCAACATACGGTCTGGAACCAGGCTGGCAAGCCGCGCTATTGGTCTGGCATGAGCAAATTGACGCCACCTGCCCTGGCCTTTGATCCAGCCACGCGACATCTGCGGCTCGACCCGCACGAGCCGGCTTTTTTTCAAAACCCTTATGATGCCTATGCTTTCCTCCACGGCCTATCGAATGCATTCTTCTGGGAAGAATTCGGCTTCTGGTGCTTTGGCGGCTTCGACGACGTCAACCGGCTGCTGCGCGACCGCCGTTTCGGCCGCCAGAATCCGGCCGGCATTCCAGACAGTCGCGGTATCGGACAGGACCGCAGCCATCTCAGGGCTTTCGACGGCGTCGAAGCCAATTCGATGCTGGAACTGGAGCCGCCGGTGCACACGCGGCTGAGAACACTGGTCAACCGCGCCTTCGTCTCGCGTCAGGTCGAACGGCTGCGGCCGCGTGTCGAGGCTTTGGCCAACGAGCTGATCGACCGTTTCGAACCAGGCAAGACGGTCGACCTGTTGCCTGCCTTCGCGGCGCCCTTGCCGATCACCATCATTGCCGAAATGCTCGGTGTGCCGGTCGACATGGGGCCGCAACTGCTCGACTGGTCGCACCAGATGGTTGCCATGTACATGCATGGCCGCACGCGCGCGATCGAAGAGACGGCCAACCGCGCCGCGGGCGAATTTGCCGATTTCCTGCGTTTCCATGTCACCGAGCGACGCAAGAACCCTGGCGACGACCTGCTGTCGCTGCTGATCTCGGCGCAGGAGGACGGCAAAAAGCTGTCGGAGGACGAGATGGTGTCCTCGGCGATCCTGCTGCTCAATGCCGGTCATGAAGCGACAGTGCATCAGACCGGCAACGCTGTCCGTTCGATCCTTATGCAAGGCGGCGATGTCAGCCGCTTCTTCGGCTCACCCGAAGCGACCGCGGCAACGGTCGAGGAATGCCTGCGCTTCGACGCGCCGCTGCACATGTTCACGCGCTATGCCTACCAGGAGATCGAAGTCGCGCCTGGCATTGTCGTGCAGCCGGGCCAGACGATCGGGCTGCTGCTGGGCATGGCCAATCATGACCCGCGCGCCTTCGCCGAACCGCAAGCTTTCCGGCCCGATCGTCCGGACCAGAAGAACGTGTCATTCGGCGCCGGCATCCATTTCTGCATCGGCGCGCCGCTGGCCAGGCTAGAATTGCAGGTGTCGCTGAAAACCCTGTTCGAACGGCACCCGAAGCTGCATCTTGCCGAAAGGCCAAGCTTCCGCGACACTTACCACTTCCATGGGCTGGAAAGGCTCGCCGTCGGCTTTTGACGAAGCGCGGATTTGGGCGCCGGCCTATTCCAGCCATAGCGCCAGCAGCAACCACAAGGTCGGCTCACCGGACCGCCCACGATGCCCTTCCACGACAAGGCACCGGAAGCTGTCTCAGCCAGTTCCAGCGAAATAGTCATACGCAGGCAGCACAAGCTTGGGGGAGAGCCTGAAGGCCGTTGCTGGCAGCCCCTGTCGATCCATGCCAAATCGCAAGATCGGTCGAGCGCGATATATCCGGAAAGGCCTAACTGGTGTCGTCACGGAGAAAGAGACGTTGAAGGCCGCACTTGAAAACTACCAAGCCCGAATGCAGCGGGTGCTAGACCATATAGACCAGCATCTGGATGACGATCTGGGGCTGGAGGCGTTGAGCGGTGTCGCGGCGTTCTCGAAATATCATTTCCACCGGCAGTTCACGTCCACCTTCGGGGTGTCCGTGCATCGCTATGTCCAGCTCGCCCGCATGAAGCGTGCTTCGTACAGACTTGCCGAAAGTGACGCCCAAAGCGTCACCGACATAGCCATGGATGCCGGTTACGACGCGCCGGATGCCTTCGCCCGCGCCTTTCGGCAACGGTTCGGACAATCGCCGTCGTCGTTCCGGAAGTCTCCCGACTGGGGGTCGTGGCTCATGGCCTTCGGGCCCCTCGAAAAAGCAAGGAACACGCTTATGCAGATAATCTTTGAACACGACGACGTGACGATCCGCGATGTGCCCCCGACGCCGGTGGCGATCATGGAGCACCGCGGAGACCGGGCGACGCTCCAGGACACCATCCAGCGGTTCATCGCCTGGCGCAAGGCCGCGGGCTTGTCGCCCGAGACAAGCCCGACCTTCAACGTCTTCCGTTCCGAAAGGGAGCCCGCGGTCCCGGCTGACTACAGCATGGACATTTGTGCCGGGACCGACCGGCCGATCGAGGCGAATGACGCGCAGATGAAGGCTGGCGTGATCCCCGGCGGGCGCTGCGCGGTGCTGCGCTACCCTGGCAATACCAACAATCTCGAACCCGCAGCACTTTATCTTTATCGTGAATGGCTTCCGGCCAGCGGCGAGGAAGCACGCGACTTTCCGATCTATTGCCAACGACATCTGTCCCACTTCCCGGAGGGCCCGCTACGCGAAGTGGTCGTTGAACTCTTTCTGCCTCTGAAATAGCTCGGCAGGACAGCGGTTTGTCCCCCCGATCGCGAGCATCATGGCGACGCGAGATCAAAGCTTGATCACATACTCCTTGCGAGTCGTTTCAAGCACTTCCCAGCTGCCCTTGAAGCCGGGCTTCAGCACAAAGCTGTCGCCGGTCTTGACGGTTCGCGCTTGCCCACCGTCCTCCGCGATCACCGAAACGCCGGACAGGATGTGGCAGAACTCCCACTCGTCATAGACGATGCGCCATTTGCCCGGGGTCGATTCCCATATGCCGGCATAGAGGCCGCCGTCGCGCTCCTCGACATTCCAGGTGCGGAATTTGGGATCGCCCGAGATCAGCCGGTCGGGCGCCGGTGCACCCTGTTCGGCGTCGACAGCGTCGACGCCGATGGAAAGAAATTTCGACTCGCTCATGATCGGTCAGACCTTGGCTAGCGCCTGTTCGAGGTCGGCGACGATGTCGTTGACGTCCTCGATGCCGATCGAAAGCCGCACCGTGTCCGGTCCTGCGCCGGCCTTGACCTTCTGCTCGTCGGAAAGCTGGCGGTGCGTGGTCGAAGCTGGGTGGATGACCAGCGACTTGGTATCGCCGACATTGGCGAGGTGCGAGAACAGCTCGAGAGCCTCGACGAATTTGACGCCCGCGTCATAGCCACCCTTCAGCGCGAAGGTGAACACGGCGCCGGCGCCCTGCGGCGAGTATTTCTTCTGCAGCGCGTTGTTCTTGTCTGAGGGCAGGCCGGGGTAGTTCACCGACGCGACCTTGGGATGATTGGACAGCCAGGCAGCGACGGTCACGGCGTTGTCGCAATGGCGCTGCATGCGCAGCGGCAAGGTTTCCAGGCCGGTCAGGATGAGGAAGGCGTTGAACGGCGAGATCGCCGGGCCGAGGTCGCGCAGGCCGAGCACGCGTGCGGCAATGGCGAAGGCGAAATTGCCGAAGGTTTCATGCAGGACAAGACCACCATATTCGGGGCGCGGTTCCGACAGCATCGGGTATTTGCCCGATTTCGACCAGTCGAAGGTGCCGCCGTCGACGATGGCGCCGCCGATCGAATTGCCGTGACCGCCGATGAATTTGGTCAGTGAATGGACGACGATGTCGGCGCCATGCTCGATCGGCCGGATGAGGTAGGGCGAGGCCAGTGTGTTGTCGACGATCAGCGGCAGGCCGTGCTTGCGCGCGATGTCGCCGATCTTCTCGATGTCGACGAAGGTGCCGCCCGGATTGGCGAGGCTTTCGATGAAGATCGCCTTGGTCCTGTCGTCGATCTGGCTTTCGAAGGTCGAGATATCGTTGGTGTCGGCCCATCGCACCTCCCAGCCATAATTCTTGAAGGCATGGCCGAATTGGTTGATCGAACCGCCGTAAAGCTTGTTGGCCGCGACGAAATTGTCGCCCGGCTGCATCAGATTGTGGAACACGATCACCTGCGCCGCATGGCCGGAGGCGACCGCGAGTGCCGCCGTGCCGCCTTCAAGGGCCGCCATGCGCTCTTCCAGCACCGCCTGGGTCGGGTTCATGATGCGGGTGTAGATGTTGCCGAAGGCCTTCAGCCCGAACAGCGACGCGGCATGGTCTGCATCGTCGAAGACGAAGGAGGTCGTCTGGTAGATCGGCGTGGCGCGCGCGCCGGTCGCCGGATCGGGCTTGGCACCGGCGTGGACGGCGAGCGTGTTGAAACCTGGCGTGCGGGTCACTGAAAACCTCCCTTTTGAAACTCTTGAAATCGCCGGGCATTCTTGGCGAAGCATGAGCGCGAATGCAAAGAAGAAAATACCCTTCGGCTAGCGATCTGCGGCCGAGGCCCGAGAAAATGCGCTGGCCTAAGGAATAATTTTGCGCCTAAGGCGCATCGCGCGTCAGGCCTTGCTTTTGGTGCACGTCGTTATCCCAAAACCGCTGCGCACTTTTGAGCGACGTGCACTACTTCTGCCGCACGCCAAAACTCTGGAATCCCGACCGCATCAGCGGCTTCTTCGACGACAGCACGCCGGAATTGACGCCGGTCCAACCGATCTCGCCGGACAGCTTGCCATATTCGATCTTGGGGCAGCGGTTCATCACCACCTTGATGCCGGCGGCCTCGGCGCGCGCGGCTGCTTCGTCATGGCGCACGCCAAGCTGCATCCAGATCACTTTCGGCAAGGGATCGAGCCGCAACGCCTCGTCGACGATGCCGGGCACCGCCGCCGGCGCGCGAAAGATGTCGACCATGTCGATCGGCTCCGGAATATCGGCGAGCCTCGCATAGGTCATCCGGCCGAGGATCTCCTTGCCGGCCTGGCCAGGATTGATCGGAAACACCGAAAATCCCTTGGCCAGCAGATATTTCAGCACGAAATAGCTTGGCCGCACATCATTGGCGGACGCGCCGACCATGGCGATGGTCTTCACCGAATTGAGGATGCCGGCAATGTAAGTGTTGTCGTAGCTATCGTGGTTCATGCGGCTTCCTGCGGTAGTGGTATCGGTAAAGTTCACGGCTGAACCCAAGCGAGGCATAGAGTGCGCGGGCCGGTGTGTTGTCGGCCACCACCTGCAGGCATGCAGCTGACGCACCCGTTTGTCGTGCCCAGTCGATCAGGACGCCCACCGTCTTGCGGCCCAGGCCTTGCTGCCTGAAACGGCCGTCGGTTTCAACCGATTCCACCACAAGCAGCCCATTGCGGATGACGCCATAGGCCAAGGCAGCAATTTCGCTGTCTCGTGTACAGGACACGAACGCCCGGTCGCCGACGATCAGTCCGGTCATCTCGCGAAAGACGCGGCGATCGATGTCGTCATAAGCCTCCATGCGGAAGCGCGCCGCGAGCCAGTCTTCGCCTGGCACAGGCGAAACAGCGACCCGCTCGTCGCGGACTTCAGCCAGATCGCCGATCCCGGCATGGAGATGGATCGTCCCGCCTTCCGGCTGGTAGCCGCGATGGTCGAGTGCGGTTTCGAGCTCGGCGGCGATATCAGGCACTCGGAACATCGGCGCCTGACCGTGGCCGACGTAGAAGGACTCTGCGGCGTCGATCACTTTGTCGGGCGCGCCACGCTCGCCGCGCAAGGGATTGGCCGAATTGGTACGCCGGATCCGTCCGCCCGATCGCCGCAGAAGCCAGCCATCAACCAACGTCTCGGTCGCCGCCGGCCAGCCTTCGCGGCACGCCTGCTCGACGCGCCAGTTGAGGTCATCATCGCCGGCGCTCACGCGTCATCCTCCCGCAGCGCTTCCTCCATAAAGGCCTGCGGATCGGTGCAGAAGTCGCGCATCATGCGAAAATGATCGGTATCGCTGAAATCCGTGGGATCGAGCCCGAACCGGCTGATGCGGAACAGCCGCGCGCCAGGACAAGCCATCAGCAGCGGCGAATGCGTCGCCATGATCACTTGCGCGGTGCCCGACTGGTCCATGCGCCGCAGCATCTTGAGCAGCTCGATCTGTCGCGTCGGCGACAGTGCGCTTTCGGGTTCGTCGAGGATGTAGATGCCTTGCCTGCGGCAGCGCTCCTCGAAAAAACGGATAAAGCCCTCGCCATGCGACCAGGACAGGAAGTCCGGCGGCGGGGGCCTAAAAGGGTCTTCCAGTGCCGCCTGATCGAGATATCGGGCCACGGAGTAGAAGGATTCGGCGCGAAAAAACCAGCCGGCGGTGACTTTCGGCAGCCAGTGACCGCGGAATGCGTTGGCCAGCGCGGCACCACTCTTGTCGATGGCGCTGGAATGGTCGACCGGCCTATATCCCTTGCCGCCACCGGCTTCGTCATAGCCGGCCAGCGCACCGATCGCCTCGAGCAGCGTCGATTTGCCGGTGCCGTTCTCGCCGACGATGATGGTGATCGGCGTGGTGAATTCGAGTTCGAAGTCGTGGCCGCGAAACAGCGGCAGGTTCCATGGATATTTTTCCCAATCCTCGACCCGCACGGCATCGAGCAGGATGCGCTTCAGATAGGGAGCCTTGAGCCGCGTCAGCTGCTTGCGATGGGC
This sequence comes from Mesorhizobium sp. M7A.F.Ca.US.007.01.2.1, assembly GCF_003998165.1. Taxonomy (NCBI): domain Bacteria; kingdom Pseudomonadati; phylum Pseudomonadota; class Alphaproteobacteria; order Hyphomicrobiales; family Phyllobacteriaceae; genus Mesorhizobium; species Mesorhizobium sp. M7A.F.Ca.US.007.01.2.1. The sequence goes on from NZ_RZQP01000029.1 coordinate 19,400, forward strand.
CATCAGCCAGGTAGCGAAATCGTGCCGTCTTCCGCGATCGGAAAGGCCGGATTGTGCGCCACTTCCCAGACATGCCCGTCGGCGTCGGCGAAGTAGCCGTACCAGCCGCCCCAGAAGGCGCGGCCGGCCGGCTTGACGATGCGGCCGCCGGCTTTTTCCGCCCTGGCGAGCACGTCGTCGACTTCGGCGTCGGAGCGGGTGTTGTAGGCGAGGTAGACCGCCGATGGCGCCGCGGCGAAGGCGATGCCGGAATCCTCTTCTGCGCTGGCACGTGGGAACAGACCAAGAATGACGCCGCCCATCTGGAAGAAGGCGACACCGTCGGTGATACCGGCATGCCGCTTCAAGCCCATAGCCTCGTAAAAGCGCACCGCGCGGTCCAGATCATCGGTGGCGATGGTAACGATAGAGATTCGCGGCTCCATGGTGCTGCTCCTATTCGTCCGTCCATTCCGGCTTGCGCTTGCCGATGAAGGCGCCGATGCCTTCCTCGGCGTCGCGCGCGAGCATGTTTTCGACCATGATCCGGCCGGTATAGGTGTAAGCATCCGCCAGCCCCATTTCGGCCTGCGAGTAAAACGCCTCCTTGCCCGTCTTGACCACCAAAGATGATTTGGAAGCAATGGTTTGCGCGTATTTGGTGACGATCTGATTCAGGTATTCACGCGGCACGACGCGGTTGACCAGGCCGAATTCCTTGGCGGTTGCCGCATCAATGGTCTCGCCGGTCAACAGCATCTCCATCGCATGCTTGCGCGAGACGTTGCGCGACAGCGCCACCATCGGCGTCGAGCAGAACAGGCCGATGTTGACACCCGGCGTACAGAAGGTCGCCTCATGCGAAGCGATCGCCAGGTCGCAGCTGGCGACCAGTTGCAGCCCGGCGGCGGTGGCCAGGCCGTCAACCTCGGCGATGACAGGCACTGGATGACGCACGATCGCCTGCATCAGCGTCGCACAAGCGGCAAACGTCTCTGCGAAAAAGGCCTTGCCATGATCGGCGTCAGTGCGGCGCGCGGTCATTTCCTTGAGATCATGGCCGGCGCAGAACACCTTGCCGGCAGCCGACAAGACGATGACGCGAACGGCCTTGTCGGCCCTGGCGCGCTCGAGTTCGGCCGTCAGCGCCGCCATCACCGCCAGCGACAGCGCGTTGGCAGGCGGATTGGCGAGTGTGAGGCGCAGCACGCCCTTGTCCAGTTGTGCAACCACCGGACCCTCAACGGCGGCAGGCTTGATGGCAAGGATTTCGGCCATGGATAGGGTTCTCCGCGATTCCGCTGGGGCTGCCAGACTATCTAATACCGGATCAGGTTTCGTCCAACACCGATCGCTTGCGCCAGGGGACGAAGGTTGTCAGAAATGCCGCGCTGCGCTCATACAGGCCTGGCGCAAAGCGAGAGACCAAGACATGCCCGCCCAGACCAACCTCAAGCCCGTGCTGACCGCGCAACAAGTCAATGCGCTGATGGAAACCGTCTATCCGCAGCTCAATGAGCAGTTCAAATATTTCGAGGCGATCGACGTGTTCCCGGGCGGCTGCACCGTGCGGCTCAACGCCGGCGAACGGCATTTGCGTCCCGGCGGCACGGTGTCCGGCCCCTCGCTGTTCACGCTGGCCGACATTGGCGGCTACGTCTGCGTGCTCAGCCATGCCGGGCCGGATGCGCTTTCGGTCACCGTCAACCTCGACATCAATTTCGTGCGCAAGGCCGAGGCAGGACCGATCGACGGCCATTGCCGCATCCTGAAGCTGGGAAAGAGCCTGATGGTGTTCGACATCGACATCGTTGCCGGCCCGGACGGGCACACGGTGGCGCATGCCACCGGCACCTATTCGATCCCGCCGAAGCGGAATGATGATGTGGTAAAATAATACCTTTTGTTCAAGTTATTGTTTTTGCTACATTTTACCTGATATCTACCTTTTCGTTCGCCTTGACGCGGTCACCACCCTCGCCTATAAGCCTCCACGAAGCAGCGGCCCGCAAAGGCCGCCGTTTTGTTATTGGCGGCGGGCAAGCGCCTTTCGCCAATCCAAGCAACAAGAAACGCCTTCTCTTATGAAGGTCAAAACCGAGAGCAGAAAACATGACAACCTTTTCGCAGAAGCCTGCGGATGTGGTGAAGAAGTGGATCCTGATCGACGCCGAAGGTCTCGTCGTCGGTCGTCTGGCCACTGTCATCGCCAATCATCTCCGCGGCAAGCACAAGCCGACCTTCACCCCGCACGTCGACGACGGCGACAACGTCATCGTCATCAATGCCGACAAGGTGGTGTTCACCGGCAAGAAATTCACCGACAAGGTCTATTACTGGCACACCGGCCACCCAGGCGGTATCAAGGAGCGCACCGCGCGCCAGCTGCTCGAGGGTCGTTTCCCCGAGCGTGTCGTCGAGAAGGCCGTTGAGCGCATGGTCCCGCGTGGCCCGCTCGGCCGTCGCCAGATGAAGAACCTGCGCGTCTATGCAGGCGCCGAGCATCCGCATGTCGCCCAGCAGCCCGTCGTGCTCGACGTGGCCAAGCTGAACGCCAAGAACAAGAAGGTCGCATAAGATGGCTGAGCTTTCCTCGCTCGCAGAACTGGGCGCCGCCACCGGCAACACCAATACCCAGCCGGCGGCCCCCGTCCACGTCCAGAAGCTCGACAAGTCGGGCCGCGCCTATGCCACCGGCAAGCGCAAGAACGCCATTGCGCGCGTCTGGGTGAAGCCGGGTTCCGGCAAGATCATCGTCAACGACAAGGAATTCGCGACCTATTTCGCGCGTCCGGTTCTGCAGATGATCCTCAACCAGCCGATCATCGCCTCCAACCGCGCCGGCCAGTACGACATCGTCGCGACAGTCGTCGGCGGCGGTCTCTCCGGCCAGGCTGGCGCCGTGCGTCACGGCATCTCCAAGGCGCTGACCTACTACGAGCCGACGCTGCGCGCCGTGCTCAAGAAGGGCGGCTTCCTGACCCGCGACAGCCGCGTCGTCGAGCGCAAGAAGTACGGCAAGGCCAAGGCCCGTCGTAGCTTCCAGTTTTCCAAGCGCTAAGCATTTCGCAGCTTCAGACAATCGAAAAGGCCGCCTCCGGGCGGCCTTTTTGTTTGCGGCTCGGCAGTCACCCCACCCACGCCTACGGCGCGACCTTCCCGTCGAGGGGAGGTAGAAGAGCGCGGCGCCCTACCTCCCCTCAATGGGAAGGTCGGCGCGGAGCGCCGGGTGGGGTGATGGCGCCGGAAAACAGGTCAGGCCTTGCCGCCCTTGATATAGTCGATGAACGCCCGCAGCGGGGCCGGAACCAGGCGCCGGCCGGGATAATAGAGAAACGGTCCGGGAAAACTCTGCCACCACGGCTCGAGCACGGGCTCAAGAGCGCCGCTGTCGAAGTAAGGGCGCAGCCAGCCCTCGAAGAGGCCGATGATGCCGGTGCCGGCAATAGCGGCGTCGACGGCAAGATCCGTCGCCCCGCCGATCCGCACGATCAAGGGGCCTGTCGGATCGACCCGCACCACCTCGCCGTCTCGCTCGAATTCCCACGGCAGCATCGCACCGCTGGCAAAGCGCCCACGCACGCAGGAGTGGCCAAGCAGGTCGCTCGGGTGTTGCGGGCGCCCATGGCGAGCAAGATAGGCAGGGCTGGCGGCGGTGGCGAAACGCTGCACGCGCGGCCCGATCGGCACCGCGATCATGTCCTGTTCCAGCCGCTCGTCATAGCGGATGCCGGCGTCACAGCCGGCCGCCAGCACGTCGACGAAGTTCTCGTCGGCGATCACCTCCAGCCGGATACCAGGATAGGCGGCGAGGAAACCAGGGACGATGTCGGGCAATATCAGCCGCGCAGCACTGACCGGCACGTTGAGACGCAACGAGCCCGCCGGCCTGTCGCGAAAACCGTTCACCACGTCCAGCGCCGCCTCCACCTCCGACAGCGCCGGGCCGAGCCGCTCCAGAAGGCTGAGGCCCGCCTCGGTCGGGACAACGCTGCGCGTCGTGCGGTTGAACAGCCTGACACCGAGCTGCACTTCCAGGCGACGCACCGCCTCACTCAGGCCGGAGGCGCTGCCGCCGCTCGCACGCGCGCCGTCGCGAAAGCCGCCGGCGCGCGCCACCGCCACGAAAGCATTCAGATCGCTGAGGTCCATCATTGTTCGCCATTCCGCACGGCCTGTGTGGATTGTACCGGATTATCACGAGGTTGGGCAGCGCCTATCTCTGCCTCCTCATAGGAGATCAATCATGTCCAACATCCAACAATCCGGCACCTTCGCCCCCGCCACCTTCAAGCTTGGCAGCCGCACCGTGAAGCGGCTCGGCTACGGTGCCATGCAACTCGCGGGACCCGGCGTGTTCGGGCCGCCCAAGGATCATGACGCGGCATTGGCCGTGCTGCGCGAGGCGATTGCGCAAGGCGTCGACCATATCGACACCAGCGACTTCTACGGTCCGCACGTCACCAACCGGCTGATCCGCGAGGCGCTGGCGCCCTATCCCCAAGATCTCGTCATCGTCACCAAGATCGGTGCCCGGCGCGGCGCGGATGGATCGTGGCTGCCGGCCTTTTCCGCGGAAGAGCTCACCCAGGCGGTACACGACAATCTCAGCAATCTCGGGCTCGAGGTGCTCGATGTCGTCAACCTACGCATCATGTTCGATACCCATGGCCCCGCCGAGGGATCGATCGAAGCGCCGCTCACCGTGCTGGCCGAGCTCCAACAACAGGGTCTGGTCAGGCACATCGGGCTGAGCAACGTGACGCCGGCGCAGATCGCGCAAGGACGGGGGATCGCCGAGATCGTCTGCGTGCAGAACCAGTACAATCTGGCGCATCGCGGCGACGATGCCCTGATCGACGATCTTGCCCGCGATGGCATCGCCTATGTGCCGTTCTTCCCGCTCGGCGGCTTCAACCCGCTGCAATCCTCCACCCTGTCGGAAATCGCGGCGCGCCTCGGCGCCACGCCAATGCAGGTCGCGCTCGCCTGGCTGCTGCGCCGCGCGCCCAACATCCTGCTGATCCCCGGCACATCGTCGGTCGGGCATCTCAGGGAGAACCTCGCTGCGGCTGAACTGGAATTGCCACAGCATGCGCTCAGCGAACTGGACGGCGTGGCGCTAGCGGCTTGAAGCTAGCCAATCTCCCCCTCGTGAGGGAGATTGGCAGCGTCAGCCGCCGCTTAATTGATGCTCGCCGTATTCGCCGGCTCAACCGGCCGCGCCTCGTCGGCATAAGGCACGCGAAAACCATTCGCGGCCAGCCAGTCGATTGCCGCCTTCGGCTCGTCGGTCTGGATGATGGTGGCGCCGCGATCGGCCCAGAAACCCCAGCTTTCGCGCGGCAGGCTGGCCTGCACCGCCAGTTCGTCGCCGCGGCCGCCGGCGAGGAAGCCGCCCGGTTTGTTGGCGATGGCGTAGGTGTCGGCCCAGATGTGCCAGTTGCCCCTCACAGCGGCCGCGCGCATGCGCGTGCTGAACAGCGGCCCGCCCGTCTCGGTCAGCGTCTCGGCGCCTGCCCGCCAGTTGATCAACTCGATCGCGCGCGGCGAGAAGGCGCGGTCGACCGTCCCGGCGAAACCGGCGTCATGCACCGCGTCATCGGCGATGATCGGCATGAACTGGAAGCCGCCGCCAATGGTCTCCATGGCAGCCTTGACCGTGGAAATCCGTTGTGAATTCCACAGGTTCTCCTTGACGATGACCTGTTCGGCCATGCCGAGACCGCGAGCGACCGCAATCATGCCCGGGAGGGCGCCGACGTCGAGCTTGTTGTCGAGGTTGATGAGGATGCGGTTTCTGGTCGCCATCAGCATCTCGTGCAGCGTCGAGACTGTTTCACTTGTCGCCGCACCGGTGCCCTCGACCACCAGCCGGCATGTCTTCAGTTCGGCCAGCGTGTACATGACCACCTCGCCCTTGCAGGTCGTGGTGCGGTCGAGCCAGCTGTCATGCATGACGACGAACTCGCCGTCCTTCGAGCGCCTGATGTCGACCTCGACGATTTCGGCGCCCATGGCGATCGAGCCCTCCACGGCGGCAATCGAATTTTCCGCGTAGAGCGTCTTGCCGGCCTGCATGCTGCCGGCGCGATGCGCAGCCACCATGACGTGATCGCGCCATTGGTTGGCATGCTCGAAGCGGTCGAGGATCTGTCTGGCGCGGGTCTCGCCGGCCAAGGCCTGGCCAGAGGCGGCTGCCACGGCCGTGTAAAGCAGAAAACTCAGCCAGATGGTCCGCATCGAGAATCGCTCCTTGCCGGATCGACACCCGGATAGGCGACGCCCGTGACATCTGGGTGAACGAAGCCGGCTAGCGGAATACTCGCAGCAGGTGCGTCAGATGCGTTTCGAGAGCCTGCGGAACCACGCCATGGCCGGCATCTCGACAAAACGCCAGGTGATCCAGGAGGCGGCAATGGTAGCGGCGAGCATGACGACGATCGCCACCGCCCCCGTCCAGCCGGCACCGAAGCCGGTGGCAGGCTGGCCGCGCAGCATGAAGTCGCCGATCAGGCCAAGGCCGAGCTTGCGCTCGACCAGCCCCGCGACGTTGATCAGGCGCGCCTGGACGAAGATGTGGACCATGTAGATCGAATAGGACAGCGCGCCGAGCGTCAGCATGAACGGGGCTCTGAGCAAGGCGCTGATCCAGCCACCCTCATGGGCGAACAGAAACAGCGCCAGCGCGAACACCAGGGGTGCCGCGATGCCGAAGTCATTGTCGCCCGCCAGCGAAACGAAAAGCACGATGACGGCCACCATGACGATTTCGGCAAGGGTCCAGTCCATGCGCGGGCCGCCCCTGGCGAGAGCCTGTCGCGCCCCTGCAATGGAATCATGCTGAAACCAGGCCAGCAAGGCGCCGAGCGAGAAGCCGTACAGGCAACGGATGAAGCCGAAATCGAAGGACACATCCATATGATGGGTCGAGAAGCCGAGCAGGAACAGCGGCGCGGTGACGGCGGCCGCGACGAACCATATCCAGGCGCGCGCGCCGGCGACGAAGACCACGCCGGCAAACAGGAGATAGGCGAAGAACTCGGCCGAAATGCTCCAGCTCGGCGCATTCCAGGTCAATTGATCCTCGAAGCCGACACCCTGCAGCAGAAGGAGATTGGCAAGCAGGCTGTTGAGGTCGAAGCCGCCGGTGAAGGGGGCAGCCCCCGTGCCGTGCAATTGCGGCAGCATCAGCCGCAGCAGCTCGAAACCGGCGAAGGCGGCAAGCATGAGCAGATGCAGCGGGTAGATGCGGCCGAAACGGACCAGGGCGAAACGCGCGACCTGTCCCGGTTGGTTGAGCCGATCGCCGTAGCTGCTGGCGATGACGAAGCCGGAAAGGACGAAGAAGAAATCGACGAACAGGTAGGACGAACCGATGAAGGCGCTTTGCGAAATCGTCGAACCGGTAGGAAAGTGAAACAGCGCCACCAGAAGCGCGCAGATGCCGCGCCACGAATCGAGGACCAGGAAGCGTTCGCCGGCGACCGTGCCGGTGTGGGTCGACGCCGCGGCACGGGTGGGGTTGAGAAACGCGGTCTGCGTCATGATGATACAATCCTGTCTTGCCGTGGCACTCGGGCAGCGCCATTCCGTCTCGCCAAGCTATGACTGGCATCTTCCGTGCCGGTTCTGTAGTTGTTGCAACCCGATGAAAAACGAGGATCCGTAATGGCGAACCACACCATCGACAACGCCTTCACCGCCCGTTCCAAAACGGGCGCCGCGTTTGAGCCGACCTATTCCGGCGCGCTGTCGTTCATGCGGCGCAAATACACCAAGGACGTGAAGGGCGCGGATGCGGTGGTGTGGGGTATTCCCTTCGATGCCGCCGTCACCAACCGGCCTGGCGCCCGCTTCGGGCCGCAGGCGATCCGCCGTGCCTCGGCGATCCTCGACAACGACCCGCAGTATCCCTTTTCACGCGATCTGTTCGAGCATCTGGCGGTCGTCGATTACGGCGATTGCCTGCTCGATTCGGGCAACCATCAGAAGACGCCCGGCACGATCGAGCGCGAAGCGGCGAAGATCCTCAAATCAGGCGCCTTCCTGTTGACGCTCGGCGGCGATCATTTCGTCACCTGGCCACTGCTCAAGGCGCATGCCGCCATCCATGGTCCGCTCGCTTTGGTGCAGTTCGACGCCCACCAGGACACCTGGCCGGACGACGGCAAGCGCATCGACCACGGCTCCTTCGTCGGTCGCGCCGTCAAGGAAGGCATCATCGATCCCGACCGGTCGATCCAGATCGGCATCCGCACCCATGCGCCCGACACGTTCGGCATCAAGATCCTCCATGGCCATGAAATCGAGGAGATGCGGGCGTCCGACATTGCCTACGCCATTGTCGACCGCACCGGCGGCAAGAAGACCTATCTCACCTTCGACATCGACTGCCTCGATCCGGCCTATGCGCCCGGCACAGGCACGCCGGTTGCCGGCGGCCCGTCCTCGGCCAAGATCCTGTCGACTCTGCGCCAGCTCAACCAGATCGATATTGTCGGCGCCGATGTCGTAGAGGTTGCGCCGGCCTATGATCACGCCGATATAACGGCAATCGCCGGCTCGATGGTGGCCATGCAATATCTCGGTCTGCTTGCTGAACGGAAAGCCCGGCTTGAAGAGCTGAACAACGGCAATCACAATGGTGCCGCAGTGATTCAGGGTCAGGGCATATAGTCTTGAAAACTCAAGGAATTTGAACAACCCATGAAACCGAAAATCTTCATCGACGGCGAACACGGCACCACCGGCCTGCAGATCAGGGCGCTGCTTGCCGAGCGCGGTGATCTGGAGATCATTTCCATCCCCACCGAGCGTCGCAAGGAAACGGCGGCACGTGCCGAGTTCCTCAATGCCGCCGATGTCGCTATCCTGTGCCTGCCCGACGACGCGGCGAAGGAAAGCGTCTCGCTGATCGCCAACGACACCACCAGGGTCATCGATGCGTCGACCGCGCATCGCGTGGCGGAGGGCTGGGCGTATGGTTTCGCCGAGATGGACAAGGACCAGGCAAAGGCGATTGCCTCGGCAAAGCGCGTCGCCAACCCAGGCTGCTGGCCGCAGGGACCGATCGCGACGCTGCGGCCGCTGGTCACAGCAGGCCTGCTGCCGGCGGATTTTCCGATCACCGTCAACGGCATTTCGGGCTATTCGGGCGGCGGACGGCCGATGATCGAGGACTACGTCGCCAAGGGCGAGGACGCCTCGGAATTCCTGCCTTACGGCCTCACCCTGCAGCACAAGCACGTGCCGGAATTGAGGGCCTATGCAAGGCTGTCGCATGATCCGATCATGCAGCCGGCGGTCGGCAATTTCGCGCAAGGCATGATCACCGTGGTGCCATTGCAACTCGGCGGCCTCGACCATGTGCCGACCGGTGCGGAGCTGCATGCGGCGATTGCCGACCATTTCGCCGCCATCAAGGGCGGTGTGGTCGAGGTGGCGCCCTATGCGCATTCGGAGCGCATGCCGGAGATCGATCCGGAGATCTACAACGGCACCAACCGGATGAAGGTCTATGTCTTCGCCAACGACAAACGGGCGCAGGCCCTGCTGCTGGCGGTCTACGACAATCTCGGCAAGGGCGCCTCGGGTGCCGCCGTCCAGAACATGGATCTGATGCTCGGCCTCTGATGGACACGCCAGCCTTTCCGGCGCGCTGGAAAGTCAGCGCGCCCGAACTCATTGCCGAGACCTTTTCGAGCCGCATCTGGAAGGTTTTGCGCGAAGACGGATCGCCGGCGATCGTCAAGGCGCTGAAGCCTTTCGATGACGTCGCCGACGAGTTGCGCGGAGAGCACTATCTCGCCTGGCGGCGCGGCGAAGGCGCGGTGCGTCTGCTCGGCCGCGACGGCCACAGCATGCTGCTCGAATATGCCGGTGAAACCCTGCTGCAGCAGGTTCTCGACGAACAGGGCGACTTTGCCGCGACCGCAATCGCGGCGGAGCTGATGGCAAAACTGTTTTCACGGGGGAAAGCCCCCTACCCGCCCGAGCTTCAGCCGCTCCGGGAACGCTTCGCCAGCCTGTTCGACAAGGCGAATACCGATCGCGACGCCGGCCTTGACAGCCTCTATGTCGAGGCAGCCGTCATCGCCGAGCGGCTGCTGGCCGATGCGCACGACATCAGGCCCCTGCATGGCGATCTGCATCACGAAAACATCCTGCACGGGCCGCGCGGCTGGCTGGCGATCGATCCGAAGGGCGTGCTCGGCGATCCCGGCTTCGACGCGGCGAACATGTTCTACAACCCGCTCGACCGGGACGATCTCTGCCTCGATCCGAAGCGGATCGCTGATATGGCCGAGATCTTTGCCAGAACACTGAGCCAGACACCGACCGCTATCCTCGATCATGCCATTGCCTATGGATGCCTGTCGGCGTCCTGGCATCACGAGGACGACAATGCGGTCGAGGAGAATCGCGAAATGTCGATCGTCAAGGCGATCCGGGCGGTGCGGGCAAGCTTCTGATCCGACCCAGTAGATCGGCTCGGGATCAGCCCCTGAGCGCTATTCCCGTCGGCAAGGGATAGGCGCCCTTGGTGCCGCGCCAATGGGCTGCTGCAAAGCCCAGCACGATCAGCGCAAATCCCTGATGGGTCAGCGCCATATGCAACGGCACATGCATGAGCAGCGTGCCGACGCCGATCGAGGCCTGCACCAGCACCAGTAGAAACAGCAGCGTCGCGCGGCGCGCATGCGTCGAGCCTGGCAGCCGCCGGCGCGTGGCGATCATGTGCCACAAGGCCACGACGAATACCGTGTAAGCGCCAAGCCGATGGACGAACTGCACCGTCTTCGGGCTCTCGAAGAAGTTGCGCCATGCCGGCTCGAGGATCAGCAGATCGCCGGGAATGATCTTGCCGTCCATCAGCGGCCAGGTGTTGTAGCTCAGACCCGCATCGAGCCCGGCGACCAGGCCGCCGAGATAGATCTGGATCAGCGCCAGCAGCACGATGAAGCCGGCCAGCCTCTGCGTCGACCTATCGGCGGCAGGCTCGGAATGCGGCGCCAACCCGCGCGCGACCACCATGGTGGCGGTGAAGATCAGTGCGGCAAGGGTCAGGTGGGTCGCCAGGCGGTACTGGCTGACGGAGACCCGGTCGACCAGGCCAGAGGCCACCATCCACCAGCCGATGGCGCCTTGCAGGCCGCCAAGCAGCAGAATGCCCACGAGTTTCCGACCCAGGCCGCGCTCGATGCGGCGCGTTGCCCAGAAAAACAGCAGCGGCAAGGCGAAGACCAGGCCGACGCTGCGCGCCAGGATGCGATGCGCCCATTCCCACCAGAAGATCGATTTGAACGCTTCGATGCCCATGCCCTTGTTGAGCTCGGCATATTGCGGGATCTGCTGGTAGAGCTGGAATTCCTCTTGCCACTCGGCATCGTTGAGCGGCGGGATCACGCCATGGATCGGCTTCCACTGCGTAATCGACAGGCCGGAATCGGTGAGCCTGGTGGCGCCGCCGACCAGCACCAGCGCAAACAGCACCAGAAGCACCACATAGAGCCAGGCGCGCAGCAGCGCCCGGTTATGCAGGTCGCGGTCGCGGGCGACGTATGGCGCGGCAGCTGATATGGCAGCCATGATCTTGTCCCGGCAGGTTGATTTGGCGGATTGGTGGACCATCGCACCCGTGCTGGCAAGACCATCCGGCGCGGCACGCCGTCGCGCCGCGTCTCACCGGTTGCGCAGTCTCGCCTCAAGGCCTATGCGAGGCCGTTACCCCTTGAGCCTGCCAGGCCGCCTGTGCAAATTCCGGCATGCTCGATCAGGAGACCAACCATGCCCCTGCGCCTGAAAAAGCTGATCGGAATGTTTCTGCTGGTGGCGCTGGTCATCATCTATGCGCTGGTCGCATCGATCTTCGCGGTCGCCCGGCTGTCGGAGTCGGGTCCGTGGGTGCATTTCCTGTTCTTCCTGCTCAGCGGCCTGGTCTGGGTGCTGCCGGCAATGGGCATCATCAAATGGCTGATGCTGGAGCCGAGGGCCAAGCGCTAGGCGAAACCGCCAGCGTCAGATGGTGACGACCATCTTGCCGGCATTGGCGAGCGGCGTCGTCACGCCCGACAGCATGGTGCGAATATGGGCGAGGCTCTGATAGCGGCCGTTGACGGAAATCCGCGGCAAAGCATGCAGGAACCCGGCATGTTCGGCGCGCAGCACGCCGTGGCGCGTCGTCACGGCAGAGGTGTAGCCTGCGTCACGGGCAAAGCCGACTTCGCGACAGCCTACGGCACTCGCATAGCCATAGGGGTAAGCGAAATGGCGGGGCTCTTCGCCCAGTTCGGCCAGCAACATGGCGCGCACGGCGCCGATCTCGTGCCGGGCATCGGCTTCGGAGAGCCGCTTCAGATTGCTGTGGTTGATCGTATGGGCGCCGATCGTCACCAGCGGATGCGCGGCGATGCGGCGGATTTCGTCCCAGTTCATCAATGTGCGCAGGCGCGGACCGTCGGCGTCGATGCCATTTGCGCGAGCCAGATCGCGCAACACCGCCTGCAGGTCCTTCTCGCGGATTTCGGAGGTGAGATAGGCGTGCAGGCGTCCATTCGCCTGCAGCTTCTTCGCGGGGGTCGAGCAATCGATCGTCAGCGGACCCTTCGGCCGCGTCAGCGTCAAGGTATCGCGCGCGTTGACGATGTCCTCGACAACGTCCCACCACAGGTCGGCTGTGCCGTTGATCAGCCCGGGCGCGACATAGATGGTGATCGGCGCGCCGTGCTTCTCCAGCACCGGCAGCGCCTCGACCATATTGTCGCGATAGGCATCGTCGGCGGTGATCGTGGCAAACTGACCGCCTTTGCCGCCCGCCTTGATGCGCTCGACGGCTTCGTCCATGGAGACGAAGGCATAGCCATGCGCCTTCATGTCGGCGATCATGGCATCGAGGAACCCGGGCGCGATATTCAGATGCCGGTTGACGCCGTCCGGCTTTTCCGGCGTCGCGGTAACACGGTGCAGCATCAGGATGGCGCCAATGCCGCCGATGAACGGCTTGGCCAGCGGTGCAAGGCCGGTATAGCGGGCGACGTTCAGCGCCAGTTTCCGGATTGCCTCCCCGCCGTCGATCATTCATTCACCTTTTGCGCCTAGGCTGATCCAAGCACGGAATGCGCCTATGCGAACCCCCAAATCGCGACCAATACGCCCTAAGGATTGAGGTATGGTTGACGCAACTGCGTCATTTGACGGCAATCGGCTTGCGGCAACCGAGGCATCGTCGCGCGCCTTGCCACGGGACCGTGCCGGCCTGTCGATCTCGGTGGCGTCCACGGACGGACTGGCGGCCTATGCCGAGTTCTGCCGCTCGGCTCTGTTTGGTCCGGCGCAGAGTGCTGCCTGGATCCTGAATTGGGCGGCCGAGACACGACCGGACCTGCTCGTCGCGACGCTGAGTGCCGAGGGCAAACCGGTTTTTTCGCTGGCGCTGGAGATTGCCTCGAAGGGGCCGTTCCGGATCGCCCGCTTCATGGGTGGGCGCCACGCCAACGGCAACTTCGTCGCCGCGGACCCGAACTGGCTGGCCAAGGCGGATATGCCGGCCCTCCGATCGGTGCTGGCGGCCATCGCCAACGCACGCCCGGACATCGATCTGGTCGCGCTCGAGCGGTTGCTGCCCGATCTCGAGGGCGTCGCCAATCCGCTCGCATCGCTTGACCATTTTTCCAGCCCCAATCTGTCGCTGGCCGTCGATCTCGCCGGCGGCTTCGATGCGCTGCTTTCTCGCGCCAGCGGCAAACGCAAACGCAAGAAGCACCGGTCGCAGATCCGGAAATTCGAGACCGTCGGCAGCCACCGGCGCATCGAGGCCCGCACCCCCGACGAGGTCGACAGGCTGCTCGACGCCTTCTTCGAGATGAAGGAACTCCGCTTCCGCAAGATGGGCATCGCCAACGTCTTCGGCGACGCGCAGGTGCGCGGCTTCTTCCGCGCGCTGTTTTCGCAAGCACTTAGCGAGGACAAGCCTTCCTTCGTGCTGCACGGGCTCGAGGTTGCCGGTAAGCTGCGCGCCATTACCGGTTCAAGCCGCTCGGGCAAACGCCTGATCTGCGAATTCGGAGCGATCGCCGAGGACGATCTCGGGCACGCCAGCCCCGGCGACTTCCTGTTCTTCGACAACATCCAGGAAGCCTGCGAGACCGGTTTCGAGGTCTATGACTTTTCGGTAGGAGATGAGCCTTACAAGCGGCTGTGGTGCGATATCGAAACGCGGCATTTCGAAGTGCTGGTCCCCTTGACCGTGAAGGGCCGCATGCTGGCGCTGACGCTTCGGCAAGGCGCGCGGCTGAAAGCCTTCGTCAAGAACAGCCCCACGATCTGGAAGCTGACCAAGGTACTGCGCCGCAAAGCCGCCGGCCAGGCGGCGCCCTCGGAAGAAGATAGCTAACGCAATGACGCCGATCATCCGCACACTGTCCCTGCAGGAACTGGCGCTTCTCGTCGACTGGGCAGCCGCGGAAGGCTGGAACCCAGGTCTTGAAGACCCGGCGATGCTCCAGGCGGCGGACCCCGAAGGCTTCATCGGCGCCTTTGTCGGCGACGACATGGTCACGGCAATTTCGGCCGTGGCCTATGGCAGCGAATTCGGCTTCATCGGCCTCTACATCTCCCGGCCTGACATGCGCGGCATGGGCTACGGCAAGACGGTGTGGGACGCCGGCATGAAAAGGCTTGCAGGCCGGACCGTCGGCCTTGACGGCGTCGCCGAGCAGCAGGCCAATTACCGGCGCAAGGGCTTCGCGCCGGCCTACGAGACCATCCGCTTCACCGGGCGCAAGGCAGGCCCGGCGGCCAGGGCCGATGGGTTGCGGACGATTACAACGCAACTCCTGTCCGATGTCGTCGCCTATGACGCCCATTGTTTTCCGGCGCCGCGGCGGGCCTTCCTGCAGCGATGGCTGCAAGAACCGCATCATGGGTTGGCGGCAATCGGTTCGCGCGGCGTCACTGGCTTTGGCGTGGCGCGCCGGTGTCGATCCGGCTTCAAGATCGGCCCGCTGTTTGCCGACGACATGGAAATCGCTTTGCAACTCCTGGAGGGACTGGCCGGTGCCTGTGAGGGCGGCGAGCTGCATATCGACGTCCCCGCCGATAACACCGGTTTCATAACTGCGCTCGATGCGGCCGGCTTTGCGCCGACCTTCACCACCACGCGCATGTACAAGGGGCCTGCCCCGGAACTGGACCGGCAAAGGGTGTTCGGCGTAACGACCCTGGAACTGGGCTAGATCGGGCGAACCGCCGAACGGCTCCGCCAGGCGATCCGCGGCTCTCTCAGGCGGCGGCAGTGCGCCGTCCCGGCACCGGATTGCCGGGCGGTTCGTGGCCGAGCGGCGTCACCAGCGTCAGGTCGGGATAGCCGTTCTCGATCAGTTTGACGGCAGCTTGCGTCACCTCGTCGTCGGCCTCCAGCATGGAGAGAAAAACCTCGGTGGCGTCGCCGGTCAGACGGCCGATGCCCTGCGCGTCGGCTGGTCCGCATTCGACCACGACCAGATCATAAGCCGTTGTCAGCGACTGCATGATGATCGGCAGCCGGTCGGCGGCGCGCATGGCGCGGACCGGATCGGCGGTTCCGACCGGAATGACGTGACAGTCCGAGTAGAGATCGGCATGGATGACGTCACTGAACTGCGCTTCCGAAGCGAGCAGGTTGGTGATGCCGGGAAACAGTCCGCTGTCCAGCATCGGCCGCGAGGCGGCCCCCGACGCGGTGAGGTCCAGCAACAGCACGCGCAGCCCGGCGTCGGCGACTTCGCGCGCCACCAGGATCGCCGATGCAGCCGCCTCGTCGCCTTCCGGCGAGACGAATATGGCGCGCGCCGCACCGCTTGAGATCAGCTTTTCGGCAGCCCTTTCGATGTCGATCTCGCCCAGGGTGGAGCGCGCCGGTTCGGGCTCGACAACCGTCTGCTCTGTCGCCGCCGTAGCGGGCATTGCGACCACATCCGGCGCCTCGGCCATGGCCTGCATCGCAGCGGCATAAGGCTCCGCATCGGCTTCATGCGCAGGTTCAGGCAGTTCCTGGTGAATGAAGGGTTCCTGGAAGACGGCAGGCTCGGGGCGGACAAATGGCTTGGCGGCCGGCGTCTGCGCCACATGGGGCATCGCCACCTCATCGATCCGTTCGAAACGGGAACCGCTCGCCGGCCGCATCGCGCGGCCTGAGAACAGCTCCCGCAGAAGCGTCACGATGGCCATGATCAGCAGCGATGCGGCGAAAGCCGCGCCGACGATCGGCCCGACCTTCGGGAAATAGGCCTCGGAGGGAACCGACGCCTTCGAGGCGATCCGGGCGTCGACCGGCAGATAGTTGCGGTCCTGGCGCGAAGCGGCTTCGCGGTAGTTGGTCAGGTAGAGTTCGAGCTGCTGTCGCTTGGCGGTCGCGTCGCGCTGCAGTGCGTCGAGGTCGACCTGTTGTTCGCCGGCCTGCGCCGAAGCGGCTTTCAATGTGTTGACGTCGGCGACGAGCTGGTTCTCGCGGGCCTTTGCCGTCTCGGCCTGCATCAACAGGCCTTTCATGATCTTCTGGGCCTCGCTGCGGATCTGCGCGTCGAGATCGGACAGTTGCGATTTCAGCGCGCGAATGCGCGGATGATTGCCAAGCAGCGTCGTCGACAGATCGGCGATGTTGGAGCGCAATTCGACCTGTCGCTCACGCAAGCGCTGGATCAGGTCCGATGACAGAACCTCCGGCACGGCGTCCAGCGAACCGCCATTCTGCAGCGCCCTGCGCACACCGTCGGCGGTCGCTTCGGCCGCAGCGCGGTTGGCGCGCACTTTCGACAGTTCGCTCGACAGTTCTGAAAGCTGCTGGGTGGCCAGCACCGAATTGTTGCCACCCATCAGAAGATCGGACTGGGCGCGATAGGCGGCGACCTTCGCCTCCGCATCCTTGACCTGCCGCTGCAGGTCGGCGATCTCGGGCGCCAGGAAGTCTGCCGCGGCGCTGTTCGATTCGAGCTTGGCCGCCCCTTGCCCCGCTATATAGGCGGCAGCGATGGCGTCCGGTATGGCGGCCGCGAGCTTGGGATCTTCCGATGAGAACTCGATGGCAATGATGCGGGTCTTCTCGACGCCGTAGACGTTGAGCTTCTCGTGCATTTTCTTGAGCACGCGCTCTTCCGTCGGAATTTCCATCGGGTCGCTTTTCAGGCCGACCAGGACCAGAGCGCGGCTCAGCGCCGACATGTCGAGCGCTTCATTGAACTCGGGCAGTTTTTCCAGCCCAAGCGTTTGCGAGACCTGCTTGAGGATTTCGTTGGAGGAAATGATCTGGACCTGGGTGGCGACGCCCTGCTCGTCGAGAATAGGCTTGTCGGTGTCGTTGTTGTTGCTGGCCGGCCGCGTGTAGATGGATTCGCGCGGCGCGATCTCCACCTGCGTCTCGGCCTTGTAGTGCCGGGTTGCCAGCGAGGCGAAAGCAAAGGCCAGCCCGGTCGCCAACAGGACGACGAGGCCTATACGCAGCCAATTCCTCGCCAGGCTGGCGAAGAGCTGCCTGAGATCGACATCGACATCTGCGGCCGCGGACTGAACGGACATGCATCCCTACTCCGATACTGGGTCAGCACGCACCGTAAACAACTATGGTAACTCAGCCGTTAAGATCGCGGTAAGTTTCCGTTAGGGTTTACTGGCGGGCGACAAACAAAACCGCCAGAAATCGCAAAAACTCTTGCCGATGCGCCACGTGTCGGCCGCTCCCTTTACCGGCCATTAACCCTAACAGGATGATAACGGGCCTCGATCCCTGATGTTTGCTGCGACGCCGCAGCGGCCCAGTCGAAGGTACTTGTCCGGTCATGAAAAGCACTGCTTCCCTGTTTCGCGCGCTGCTTGCCGTATCGATGCTGGCTGGCTGTTCCAGCTACCGGCCGACGCCGGCCGCCTTCCATGAGGTGCTCGATCAGCCCTACCGTCTTGGCGCCGGCGATCGCGTCCGCGTCACCGTGTTCGAGCAGGACGGGCTGACCAACACCTACAGCGTCGATCAATCCGGCTATCTCTCCTTCCCGCTTGTCGGCGCCATACCGGCGCGCGGCCACACCGCGCAGCAGATGGAAAAGGAGATCGCCGACAAATTGCGGCAAGGCTATCTGCGCGATCCCGACGTTTCGGTCGAGATCGACCGCTACCGGCCGATTTTCGTCATGGGCGAAGTGGGTGCCGCCGGCCAATACTCTTACGTCCCCGGCCTGACGGTGCAGAAGGCAATCGCCATTGCCGGCGGCTTCACGCCGCGCGCCAACCAGGAAAGCGTCGACATCACCCGCGACATCAACGGCAAGGTGATGACCGGCCGCGTGGTCACCTCCGACCCGCTGCTGCCGGGCGATACGGTCTACGTCCGCGAACGCCTGTTCTGACAGATACCAAGTGGCGGACAGGCTCAGGATCGTCCATTGCTTTCGCTCACCCGTCGGAGGAATTTTCCGGCATGTGCGCGACCTGACCGAGGCGCAGGTCGCCGCCGGGCATTCCGTCGGCATCGTCTGCGATTCGACGACGGGCGGCGCGTTCGAGGAACATCTGTTCGAGCAGATGAAGAACATGCTGGCGCTCGGCATTCATCGCACGCCGATGCAGCGCCACGTCGGTCCCGGCGACCTTGCCTCGGCCTGGCGCACGTACAGGATCATCAAGGAATTGCGGCCGGACGTACTGCACGGGCACGGCGCCAAGGGTGGCGCCTATGCCCGTCTGTTCGGCTCGTTGTTGCGGGTATCAAGGTCTCGCGTAGCCCGCCTTTATTCGCCGCATGGCGGCTCCCTCCACTATGACGAGAACACGACCACCGGAAAGCTGTTCTTCGCGCTCGAGCGCTTCATGGCTCGCTTCACCGACTATCTGCTGTTTGTCTCGGACTATGAGCGGCGGACCTATCGCCACAAGGTCGGCGAGCCGCCCATTCCCAACACCTTGGTCTATAACGGCCTGCGCGCCACAGAATTCGAGCCGGTGATCACCGCCCCGGACGCAGCCGACCTGCTTTATATCGGCATGATGCGCGACCTGAAGGGGCCGGACATCTTCATCGACGCATTGGCGCTCGCCGGCCCACGGTTCGGCCGCGCGCTGACCGCGGTGATGGTCGGCGACGGCGACGACCTACCGCGTTACCACGGGCAAGTGAAACGCCTCGGGCTCGAGCGCCATGTCCGCTTCCTACCGCCGATGCCGGCCAGGGAGGCCTTTGCCCTTGCCGCGCTTATCATCGTTCCTTCGCGCGCCGAAGCCATGCCCTATATCGTCCTGGAAACGCTTGCCGCGGGAAAGCCGATGATCGCAACAGCGGTCGGCGGCATTCCGGAGATATTCGACACCGGTTCCCCTGCCCTGATCCGACCTGACCCGATCGAGCTCGCCGAAAGGATGAGCCAGGCGCTGGCCGACCCGGCCGCCTATCGCGACCTGATGCCGGATGGGGCCGACCTCAAGGCGCGCTTCGGCGCCGATGTGATGGCCGCCGACATCGAGAACGCCTATTTCGCCGCGCTCGACAGGTAGGCGCAGGACCAAGCCGTTCCAAAGCCGTATGTTGTTTCAAGGGTTTCTTAGCTCTCTTTTGCTATGACCGGGGGGAAGCTTGCGGAAAGCCCTCATGAACGAGATCGACCCCGCGCGCCGCTTTTCAGCAGAGGCGGTGCGTAAATTCGACGGCCCGGCCGATGGCGACACGCCAAGCGGCATGAACGATGTCGCGCGCCAGGTCGCCTCGCAGTACCGGCGCGATACGATGTCGCCGATCATGGTCAGCGGTGTCCTGCGCATGGTCGAATTCGGCTTGCTGTTCCTGTCCGGGCTCGCCGTCTATTTCCATTATGTCGGGTTCTTCAATTATCTCGCCTGGCAGTATCCGGTAACGATCGCCGCCGCGTCGTTCCTTGCCGTGGTGCTGCTCGACGTCACCGACTGCTACCAGATCGTCGCCCTGATGCGGCCGATCGCCAATTTCGGCCGCGTGCTGCTGGTCTGGGCCGGCACTTTCGCCCTCATGGCGCTGACGGCGTTCGTCATGAAGATGTCGGAAAACTATTCGCGTCTTTTGTTGGGCAGCTGGTTCGTCATCGGCTTCGTTCTCATCTTCGGCCTCAGGCTGGTAATGTCGAAGCTGATCCGGGCCTGGGCGCGCGATGGCCGCATGGAGCGGCGCGCCGTCATCG